>JANOEM010000058.1:0-6132 GCA_031413195.1 Actinomycetes bacterium | reverse complement strand
TAGTACGCGCTGTCGATGGACGCGTTCGTTTCGTTCACCCTCTCTTCGCCGGGGTGGTCGTCGCGGACGCAACCGACCGGGAGCGCCGCGATGTGCATCGCCGGTTGGCGATGGTGACCAACGACGCCGAACAGCGAGCGCGCCACATCTCGCTCACCATCGACGGCCAAGATGGCGACGCTGCGACCGCGCTCGAGGGCGTCGCCCACCGGGCCATGCAGCGCGGAGCTCCCGATGCGGCAGCCGAGCTTGCCGAGCTGTCGTGTGCGCTGACACCTCTTGGCGATTCCGCCGACCTGTGCCGGCGAAGCACGGTTGCCGGGCAAGCACGGTTCGCTGCGGGCGACACGGTCAGCGCGCTCCAGCACCTCTCGACGGCCGAAGTTCTTGCGGCAGCTGGTCCAGAGCGGGCCGAAGTGCGGCTGCGGCTGGCACGCGTGCGGTACCACCACGACAGCATCGCCACCGCAGGCGAGGTACTGGCTCTTGCGCGTCTCGACGCTGGCGACGATCCCCGGCTGCAAGCGGCGATCGACCACGATCTCGCCTACACGTACTTCGCGGCGGGCGATCTGCGCCGTACTCGACATCACGCGGCCGCAGCCGCTGAAGCAGCTGAACGCAGCGGCACCGTCCACATCCTCGCCGACGCCCTCGGGCAGGTCGCACTCGCCGACTTCATGCTCGGATTGGGTGTGAACGACGACCTCCTCACCCGGGCGCTGTTGCTCGAGGATTGGGACGAACCCCGTCCCGCTCTGCTGCGACCGAGCGTTGCCGTCGCCCACATCCGCTCGTGGTCCGATCGTCTCGGCGACGCGCAGGCGCTGCTCGACCATGCCGAGCGAGAACTCCTCGATCGTGGCGACGATGCCTCGATGCCGCTCCTCTGGTATCACCGTGCCGAGATCGAGTGCTTTCGTGGCGAATGGCGGCGGGGCCTCGAAACAGCGGTCGCTGCGGACCGCTTGGCCATCCAGACCCAGCAGGAGGGCATGCGCGCCCTCACCTGTTACGCCGCTGCATTGCTGCACGCCCATCTCGGCTGCGCCGAGGAAGCCCGCGAGTACACGAAACAGGGCCTGACGGTCGCCGCAACCACGGGTCACGCGGTGGGAGGAGCCTTGAACCTGGCCGTGCTCGGTTTCCTCGAACTGTCGGAGGGCAAACCCGACGTCGCCCATCGAATCTTCACGGCCATCGTCGCACAGGCGACCTCGAACGGGTTCGACGAACCCGGCTCCGCGTGGTGGCTCGTCGATGCGATCGAAGCGGCCACACTCGTGGGTGACCTTTCTGCGGCACGCGAACTGGTCGAATGGGTCGAGACGCGCGCTCGGGCGATCGATCGCCCCATCGGGCTCGCACACGCTGCGCGCGGTCGGGCCAAGCTGGCAGCCGTCGCCGGCCGGTCGCGAGATGCACTCGACGAATGCGACGCAGCCCTGGCCGAGCACGACCGCTCCCAGCAGCCCTTCTGCCGAGCCCGAACGCAGCTCGTGAAAGGACAGATCGCGAGGCGGGCCCGCCAGTGGGGTATTGCCAGGGCATCACTCGCCGAAGCGATCGATGCGTTCGACCAGCTGGGCGCGACACTGTGGGCAATCCGGGCGCGCGGCGAGATCAATCGCATCGGTGGCCGCTCCACCTCCCCCAGCGACTTGACCGTCGGCGAGCGCCAAGTGGCCGACCTCGTCGCTGCGGGTCGCGCCAACCGCGAGGTCGCCGAAATCCTCTTCATGTCGCCGCGCACCGTGTCGGCAACCCTGGCGCGGATCTACCGCAAGCTCGGCGTGTCGTCCCGCACAGAGATGGCGGCGCAACTCGCGCGCAAGTCCTCCAAGAGGTAGGGCGTCCGATCGTATTGATCGCATTAATCGCAGCCGAATGACTCTTTGCCGCAGCGCGGCCGATCCATACCGTCTCGATTGACGAGTAGCGGAAGGTAGGCACGTGTCGATGCTCATGGTGGAACGCTTCATTCCTGCTCTTTCCTCCGTGGGCGTCTGCCGACGGAAGCTGTCGAGCACTGTGATCGCAGCGGTCTTGACATCATCGCTCGTCGTCGTTGGCAGCTCGGGGTCGGCACGGGCCACTCACCCCGGTGACAACGGCAGGATTGCATTCCTCGCCGCCGATGACGATGGCAACTTCGACATCTTCTCGGTCGAGCCCGACGGCTCTGATCGCGTTCAGGTGACAGACTTCGACGTCGGCATCGAGGACCCCGATTGGTCGGCCGACGGCGAGCGGATCATCTTCGGCACGTTCAACGATTCGCCGAGCGGATGCTTCTCGGGTGATCTTTGGGTCGTGAACGCCGACGGTTCGGGGCTCATCCAGATCACCAACACGCCGGGGGTGACCGAGGTCGACCCGACGTGGTCACCCGATGGGCAACGCATCGCCTACAGCGTGCTCGCACAGTTCGACAACTGCAACTGGGGCGACTTCGACCTCTGGGTGATGAACGCCGACGGGACGAACCCCACCCAGGTCACCTCAGGCGGCACGCTGGACAGCCCATTGGACGACGATCAACCCGCGTGGTCACCGACCGGCGACCGGATCGCATTTCGAAGCAACCGGCCCAACAGCAATGGCAGCTTCTTCGAGGAGATCTACACGATCGCCGCAGACGGCTCGCAGCTGACGAAGCTGACCGAGCCGGAGCCAGGTTCGGTCGAGGCGAACGGACGGCCGTCGTGGTCGCCGGATGGACAGCGGATCGCGTTTGAACACATCGACTTCCTCGACACCAACTGGGAGATCTGGGCGATGAATGCCGACGGCACCGACCAGCATCCCGTGACCGTGACCAGCGGCTTCGAACAGGACTTCGACCCGGCCTGGTCACCCGATGGCTCTCGCATCGCGTACACGAGCAACAGCGGCTTCGGGAATGCAATCTTCACAGTCAACGTCGACGGGACTGCCGTCGAACAGATCGACGCCGGGTTCTCGCCCCACCGGTTGACCTGGCAGCCGCTGCCAGCGCCGGCCGACGACGTCGTGATCGACGATTGCGACGATCCGGCGCTCGCCACGCTCACAAGCGTCGCTGGAGACCTGGTCGCCATCGACGTTGCCGGCTGCGATGGTCTGTCGCTTCCTGGGCTCGTCGAGGTCGGCGGGTCCGTGACGATCACGGGCAACACCGCCGCCGGCGTTCTGGATCTTGGTTCGCTCGTCACCGTTGGAGGTTCGGTCGCAGTCACCGGCAACACCGCTGCCGGCGTACTGGATCTCGGTTCGCTCGTCACCGTGAGTGGATCGCTGACGGTGACGGAAAATGTCGCCGCCGGCGTCCTCGACCTCAGTTCACTCGAAGCAACGGGTGACGTGGTCATTGCCGGCAATGGCGCTGCAGGAGTGCTGCTCGGCACGTCCGCCGCCGTCTCAGGAGACCTCTCACTCGAGTCGACCGGTAGCGGCCCCGTCGTACTTGCCCCAGAGGTCTCGGGGGACTTGTTACTCGACCTCTCCGGCTACTCGAGCGCGACTGGAGAGACCGCAGGTCAGTCGACGACGATCTCGATGGCAAGCGCAACGGCGACGATGCGCGTGGCGTTGCCCGATTCGGCTTTCGATACGGCAGTGCCGTTCACGATCGCTCGCTTGGACGCTGGCGAACTCGCACCACAGGACGGAACCGATGGCAGCGGCGGGCCAGCGGTGATCGAACCGTTCGAGGGCTATGCCTTCCAGTTCGACGTTCCCACATTGAATTCGCCGGCGACACTCACCTTCGAGATCGATGTCGCAGCCCTCGATGCCGTCACGCGGGCCGCGCTGCTCGCGGCGCTCGCCGATAGCACGGCAACGTTGGCGACGCGCGCCGATTCCGACGCTGCGACGTACCAAGCGTTCCCGCTGTGTGCGCTCGGCGAAACGCCGACGAGCGACGGGTGCGTGCTGGTCGAGATGCTCGATGCCGTCGGCCAGCCGGCCAGTGGCGAGCCAGCACGCGTGCGCTTCAGTTCGGTCGTGGGGCACTTCTCGTCATGGGTCGTGGCGATTGTGGAGGACCACCCCGACACGACACCGCCGACGATCGAACCGCACGACGAAGTCAGCGCCGAAGCGACCGGTCCCGAGGGCGCGTCGGTGACCTACACGCTGCCTTCGGCTACCGACGATGTCGACGGCGCGGTCGGTGTCGTGTGCAGTCCGGTGTCTGGTTCGACATTCCCGATTGGCACCACGACCGTCACCTGCACTGCCACCGACTCGTCGGGCAACGCGGCCACGCCAGTGACGTTCGAGATGAAGATCCGGCAGGCCGCTATCGCGCCGGCTGCGCCGTTGGTTGCAGTACTGGTCGGATGGGGCGCTGCAACGGTTTCGTGGAACGCTCCCAGCCAGGGTTCGGCACCGATCAGCGGCTACATCGTGACCGCCCGAGTCGGACCCACCACGGTCGCCGCCGTGACGGTGGCGCCGACCGTGACCAACTACTCCTTTGGCAATCTCGCGAACGGCGTCGTCCACACCTTCACAGTGGTCGCATCGAACCAAGCCGGGCCGGGGCCCGCGGGAACTGCAACTGCGACGCCGTCGGTACCGCTACGACACCGCCTTCTCGTCGCCGCGGTGTCGTGTCCATCATCATCATTCGTGGCGCGCAACCCCAACGCCTACCCAGTGTCTGTGTGGTGGACGACCAGCCGCGGCCAGCGCGGAGTCGCCGTCGTCCCGGCCTTCGCCACGACGGTCCTGGTCTCGGCGCCGCGGAACACCGGCCTCCTCCTGTTCGCTGGCGCCGTTCACTTTCAGGGCCTCGCGATCAAGTTGTGCTGAGCGGACCGTGTAGACATCGAGGTTGCATGGTGTCGCCGATGTGAGGTGGTGGCAGCATCACCACGTTGACGGGGTAGCCCCCTTGCCAGGTCGGCCTCGTCCAACTGTAATTGCAGGCGGAGGTACTTGCCGTCGATGAGGGATTCTGCCAGTTGGCTGTGGGCACGCGTCATCTTGCGACGAAACATGCGCTCGACGATTTTCCTCGTTGTGTTCATCGGTCTTGCCGCAGCGGCGTCGATGACGGCGTGGGAGTTCTCGCGACGCGCCTCGACCGTTGTCGAGCGCCGCCTCGACCGTGCGCTTCCGGCGGACGGTGTCTTGAACACCTGCCCGCCGGGCGAGGATCCCGGCGTGGACATCACTCCATGCTTCGCCGTTGCCTCCAACCAGACTGCATATCAAGCGTTGATCGCCGCGCCTGCGGTCGCCGCGGCATCGTTCAACGCAAGCTCGCAGCTTGCCATCTCTGCGACTCGCGACAGCCCACCGATCATCACCATTGGAAGCGGCGCCGTGGAACGCCTCGGTCGTATCGGCGCACCGATCATCATCTCCGGCCAAGCTGCGTCGGACGACGCATCCGACGAGATCGTGCTCGCGGAGGCAACAGCACGACGGCTCGGCGTGGACGCCGGCGAAACTGTTTGGATCGCAGGATGCACCTTCGATTTCGGTCCGGGTGACTCCACCTGCGGCGAGTCGGTGCAGGTGCGCGTCGTTGGCATCGCCCGAACCGAACGCGATCTCTTGCCGCGGCGTCGACAGCCACCCGGTACTACCGACCAACAGGACAGCGAGTTCGGCGCGTTCGCCAGCAGAGCCTGGTACGAGTCGTTCGGAAAGAGCTACACGGCCTTCGTGCAGACGGCGTTCCGACTCGGGCCGGATGCGGTGCTCGATGACGTCCGCGCCGAAGTCGAAGCGCGCCTGCCCGACGGTTGGACAGTACTTGTAGCGCCGACCGAGGACGAGACGAACTTCGACGGCCTGCGCCAGTCGACCCGGCTGCAGGCCAAGGGGCTCTTCGCGATCGCGGCGATTCTGGCCGTCGCAGCCACTGTGTTCATCGCCCTCGCGCTGACGCGCCAAATCAGGCGCGAGATGGCCGACCGCAACATCGCCAGATCGCTCGGCATGACGCGACACGATCTCGTAACGGTGGCGCTGTTACGCAGCGCGCCAATTGCCGCGGGGAGCGCCGCCATCGCAGTCGTCGGCTCCGCCGTCGCGTCGGCGTTCGGCCCCTCGAGCCTCGCCGGACGTGCCGAAGTAGAGCCAGGCATCCGCATCGATTTCCCGGTGCTGATCCTCGGTGCTGTTGCGACGGTG
>JANOEM010000057.1:0-2841 GCA_031413195.1 Actinomycetes bacterium | reverse complement strand
GCACGATCACTCGTTGACACAGCGCCGCGATGTCGGTGGTCTGGTGAGTCGAGAGCAAGACGGTCGCCCCCGCCCCGACGCTCGAGATCATCTCTCGGAACCGCAACCGCTGCTCGGGATCGAGACCAACCGTCGGTTCGTCCAGCACCAACAGATCAGGCTTGCCGAGCAGCGACTGCGCAATGATCACCCGACGTTTCATGCCGCCCGAAAGTTTGCGGAGCTTCTGGTGTCGCACGTCGGAGAGCCCGACGAGCTGCAGGACCCGTCGCACCTCGTCGTGTCGCGCATCGCGATCGGTCATCTCCTTGAGAATGGCCAGATAGTCGACGAACTCGAAGGTCGAGAAGTCCTCGTGATACCCGGCCTCCTGCGGCACGTACCCGAGGCGACGCCTGATCTCGACGCGTTCGTTCGAGTCGTCAGGATCGAGGCCGAGGATCTCCAGTCGGCCGGCGTCGGGCGCAAGGACCGTCGCCAGAATGCGCAACAGGGTCGTCTTTCCGGCGCCGTTCGGCCCGAGCAGGCCCGTCACCCCGGGTTCGAGTTCGAGGTTCAGGTCATGGAGGACCCTCGTCGATCGATACGCCTTGCTGACTCCGTGGATCCGGACCGTGTGCGTCATGAGAGCCTCCTGAAGTCGAGCGACATTGGTCGAAGCGCCATGGCGATGACCACCACGGCGGCGAGGGAGAGGTAGACGAGTTGCAGGCCGGGCCGAAACGCTGCCAGCCGGTCATCGGCCAGATAGGAGCCCAGGACGACGAAGCTCACCCAGCCACCACCGAGCGATCCAACGGCGTGAGCCGGTTGCATCCTTGGCGCAGCCAACGCTCCGAGCGCGCTCAGTGCGAGCGCCGGGCAGAGCCACACGACCCCTCGGATCCAGTCGCCTGGGAGCATCAGCGAGACGGTCAGACCAATTCCAATCGATGCCAACATCACAGATACTGCTCGAACGGCTCCGATGCGCAGCCGGGAGGCCGAGGTGGCCCGGGCGATGTCCGGGGCTGGTTCGGACGCGGAGCTCAACGCGGTCACCACTGCGACGAGCGGGGCAAGCGGGGCGAGCGTCAGGAAGAACAGCCTCGTGATGGTCGAGTCGAGCTGGTCTGATTGCCGAGCAAGCCAGGCGGCGCAGACCAGCGAGAGCGTCATGGCCAGTAGCCAGGAGAGCCGCAGCCCCCGAGTGGGCGCGAGAAGACGCGCATCGCGTCTCGGAATACCGATCCGGACAGCAAGTCGTTCGACCGGAGCGGTCAGTTCGGCGTCGATGCGTCGTTCGAGCGCCGCCCAGGAGCTGGACGTGATGGCCGGTTCCGACTTGGCGCCCACAGCGTCGCGACATGGGCCACATGACAGAACGTGCGCTTCGATCGACGCCGCGGTGGGTACATCGACCCTGTCTTCCAGGTACGCCGAGATCCGCTCGGGTGGAACGTGCCAGCTCGGGGCTGGTCGCGGCGTCGGGCTCATGTGAGAGCTCCTCTCAGTTCGATACGGGCACGCCGCATTCGGGTCTTGACGGTTCCGCTCGGGATGCCGAGCAGTCGGGACGCCTCGCGGGTTGTCAGTCCGTCGAGCACAGTGGCCTGGACGACGGCGCGTAGCTGCGGTGACAGGGACAGGAGGGCGCCGTGCAGCGCGCGCCGTGCTCGATGCCGACCAGGACGGCGTCCTCCGCTGATACCAACTCGGCATCGCCCGGCGTGTGGCGACGGGCCAACGTGAGTGCCTCGTCGGTGAACGGCACGGGCACCGGCCGCTTTCGGAGCCGACCGATGAGTTGACGAATACCGATCCCCCAGATCCACGCCGCAACCTCCCCGCTTCCCGCGTAGCGATCTGCTCCACGCCACACAGCGTGAAACGTGTCCTGGATCACCTCGGCAACGACGTCTGCGTCGGCACATCGCCGCCGCAGTCGGGCCCGAAGCCACGGCTCGTGCCGTCGATGCAGCTCCTGGAGCGCCGCAATGTCGCGGTCCGCCACCGCTGCCAGCAACTCCTCATCGCTCCAGTCGAGGTGTTTCACCTCTGTACTGTCGCGCCGGCAGCCTCGACCGGTTTGCTCCAACCAGCGCTTCTCCGTGAACCGATTGCGTGGTTGGGTGGAACATGTGGATATGGAGTCTCACCGCGAGCACGTCGCCGGTGAGGATTCGCGGACCGACGTCGAGCTGATCGCCGCGATTGCTGACCGCGATCGCGGGGCATTCCGTGAGCTGCACGACCGCCACGCGGCCTGGCTCGAAATGCGCGTGAGCCGTCGATGCGCAGATCGACAGATCACCGAGGAGGTCATCCAGGACCTCTTTGTGATCATCTGGCGCAAACCTCAGGCATATCGGGGCACGGGCGATGTGGCGGCGTGGCTCTGGGGCATCGCCGTTCGTCGCCTCATGCAACGGCTCCGACCGCGCAAGCCGCTGCTCGAACGACTGGTCGCACTCCGCCCCACATCCGGGCCCTCGCCCGAGGAACAAGTACTTGCCCAGGTGGCACACGGAGACTTGGCCGGGGCGCTCAACGGGTTGTCACCCGAGCTCCGATCGGTCGTGCAGGCCACGATCCTTGATGGACTGACCATGAAGGAGGCCGCGCGCATGCTGGATCTGCCCGAGGGCACCGTCAAGACACGAGCAATGCGCGCGCGAGCACAGATGCGTGAGGCACTGGCATGAGGAATCAGTCACACCGCGACGAGCGGCTCAATCCGCGACTCCCCGAAGGAACAACATGATCACCGCCTGGCATCTCGACCCAAACGACCTGGATCGATACGTCGCTGGTTCGGCCAGTGCGACACTCGAGGCATCAGTCGATGAGCACCTCATGAAT
>JANOEM010000056.1:0-2896 GCA_031413195.1 Actinomycetes bacterium | reverse complement strand
GTTACCCCCGAACAGGGCCACTACGATGTTGGGATTGCGAAGCGGGATCTGTTCACGCAGTCGCGCCGGCCAGTCGAAGAAGTCGGGACGGACCAAGCCCGAAGACACCTTGTGGTCAAGGCCGAAGTTGCGAAACGGCCCGATGTCGTCTTCGTCGATGCGTGGAGCAGGTTCACCGGAATCGACGGGGGTTTTGCGCCGTACGTGGTCGACCCGCGTGACGGTGAATCCAAGCCGGTCCGCAGTGAGACCGACGGTTTCCACCTCAACACCGACGGCGAAGAGATCCTGGCCTTCGATGTCGGATCGGCGGTTATTGCCGAACTTCGCGCGAGGGGCGCCGAGATCTGAGCCCGTGTCTACTGAGTCCTTGTCCGGTGGGTCTGGCGTCTCCTGGATCGGCGTCTATTGGGTCCGGCCGCGAGACATGATCTCGTCGCGGCGGGCGGCGACGTTGTCGGTACTGAACATTGTTCGTCTCCATTCGCCGCCGTCGCGCGCTTCTATCTCCCATCCCTGCACCTCGGCGGTGATCTCTGCGTAGGTTCGCCGGATCTGACGGACTCCCGGTTGATCGTTGCCGATGATGTCCCGCGCGATCTGGCGCGTGACAGCGAGCAGGTCATCGTGCGCGACCACGCGGTTCACCAAGCCCCACTGCAGCGCTTCGTCGGCGAGCATGAAGTTGCCGGTGAAGCTCATCTCGCGAGCTCGGCGAACCCCGATCGCTTGCGGCAGCAGCACCGTCAACCCCCACCCCGGCATGACCCCCACCCGGCTGTGCGTGTCGCCGAACTTGGCGCGGTCGCTCGCGATCAAGAAGTCGCAGTTCAGCGCGAGTTCGAATCCACCGGTGATCGCAGCGCCGTTGATTGCGCCGATCAGCGGCTTGGTCACGTTCGGAAACGGACCCCGGACGCCACTGGAGTTCGGTTGTCCGTCCGCGCCGGTGCCACCGAGATTTCCGGCGTCGTCGCCGAGTTCTCTGAGGTCGAGGCCAGCGCAAAATGCCGGGTCGGCCCCGGTGAGGATGATCACGTCGACGCTGTCATCAGAATCTGCCTCACGCATCAGCCGTGGCAGGCGGGCCAGGACCTCCGAGCTCAACGCGTTTCGGGATTCGGGCCGATTGAGCGTGATGGTCGCAATCCGCTCGCTGATCTCGAGCAGGACGACTTCGGACGATCGTGTTGTTTCGGGTGCACTCATCCAGCCATGTTTGCCAGACGACGCGGTGAGTGACGAACCCTTCTCTTTCCAGGTGCCGGTGAGGTGCCGGTCAGTCTCTGGTCAGTCGCTGGTCTCGTCGGCTGCCAGGAAGGCGAGATTGAGGTCGCCGAGCCTGACGAGGGTCGTCGCGATCCAGGCCCCGAGTGTGCCGAAGTGTTCGTCGAGGAGCTTGCTGGCCCCGTCCGCCAACGTTTCCTCGGCGAGTTCGTAGAGCCCTTCGTAAGTGATCTCGATCGCGTAGTCCGGAACGACGGCGCCGGTGTCGGATGATTCGGCGAGGAAGCCGATTTCGACAGTTGCGCCTGCCCGTTCGAGTCGTTCGTTGCCGATCAACGGGCTTGCGTCGGGAAGTCCGGCCTGAACGTGGACCGGGTCGGGCTGTGCCACGAGTCGTTGGACCCGGAACACGATCTCCATCTCGATCGACGGCTGTTCGTCGAGGACTTCTTCGACATACCAGCGCCGGTATGCGGTCTGGCTCCAGGTCGGCCAGTCGAAGGTGATGTGGGCGACGACTCGGGGTGGCTGCCCCTCGCCGGGCAGGCCGTAGCTGGTCTCCCACGTGATGTCGCCGAGCAGGACGTCGATCTGGAAGTGTTCCTCGAACGCCTGCCGTTCGAGAAAGGCACCTTCGAACGCGTCACGCAGGGCCCCGATGGCATCGGTGAAGACGTGATCGAGCATGCGTCGTCGAGGCTAGCCGAATCTGTTCAGTTGGGATCCGGGCTCGCCGGTTCGTCGACTCGACGGTTCGGGGTCGTGCTGCGTTCGTACAGCGGCCTTGCATCTTCACGAAGCGTGATCCGGTGGCGATCACCGGGTCGTGACGCGTCGGCGTGCTCGTATCCGGCATCACCGTGCCACAACAGGACCAGACCGTCGTCCGATCGAGACGGGACCGTGACGAAGCGTTCGATGCCGCGTCGCTCGATCAACTCCGAGATCGCGGCAATCGTCACCGCCTCGGCGAGAGTCCCGAGCGTGACCCACGTCGGCGGAGCAATGGGTAGCCCTTCGGCCATGACTGCGGCCGGGCTCATCCATCGGGAATCGACGATCTCGAAGTCGTCGATCTGAACGTCGGTCCCTGACCACGGCGCGACAAAAAACCAAGTCGTGTAGCGCTTCGGCGCAATTGCCGGGGGAGTCCAGTGCGACAACGGGATGAGATCCGCCGGGTCGATGATCAGCGAAACCTCTTCCCGGGCTTCTCTGACGGCAGCCGTCGCAGCTCGGGTCAACTCGTCGCCGCCCTCGTCGGCATCGTCGACTCGGCCGCCGGGGAACACCCACATTCCGGCGAACGCACCGACATCGCTGCGCTTCAGCAACAGCACTTCCAGGCCCGCGTCGCCGTCGCGGACCACGACGACCGTTGCGGCGGGCCGGGCGGGCGGGAGCTCATCGGCAGGTCGATGAGTCGACTCGCGGTCGTTGGACATCGCCCGACCATAACCTCGGATCATCGTCGCGCAGGTTGGTCGGATCATTTCCCCAGCCGGTCCAGCGCATGGGACAATCGACGTCATGAGCCTCGTCAACGTTTCCATCGTCGATCGCGTCGCAACCCTGACGCTGAACAATCCCGCCGAGCGCAACACGCTCACCGCCGAAATGGTCGACGAGATCCTCGCTGCGATGGACGCGATCGAGTCCGACGACGGGG
>JANOEM010000055.1:0-1510 GCA_031413195.1 Actinomycetes bacterium | reverse complement strand
CACGACGTTGTCGAGTGCGAATGACAGATCGTCTTCGTCTTGGCCGTAATCGGATCCGAGCGAGAGGTTGATCAGATCCATTGCGTCGCTCATGTCGCCATCGCCATTGGGATCGAGAACCCAATCGGTGGCCTGCAGCAGCGCGAGTCCGCTGCAACTCGTCGCAACGGCCGAGCAGACCTTGACTCCGTAAAGCGATACTCCGGGGGCGAGGCCCTGATGGTTGGGACCATTGCCGCCGATGATGTCGGCGACGTGCGTTCCGTGGCCTTCGTAATCGAGCGGGTTCGGGTCGCCCACTTCTGGCGAGTTCGGCCAGTCGTCGCCGACGAAGTCATAGCCACCCTTCACCTTCGGTGCATTCGGTCCGAAGTAGGCGTCACACGGTGCCGCGACCGCGACATCCTTGGGGCCGGCGATCGACGGATCGTTGACATCGCCGTAGCACTGTTCGTAGAACTCCGGCGTGCCCGGACCGCCGAGATCGGCGTGGGTGTAGTCGATGCCGCTGTCGAGGACTGCGACCCGGACACCGGTGCCGTCGAAGCCGGCGGCACGGACCGCATCGGCTTCAAGATAAGCGGCGGCCTGCTCGAGGCTGCCCGAATCGGTTGGGTTCGCGTTGTTCGAGTAGGTGCGCAGCGGATTCACCGAGACCACACCGGGAACGAGGGCCAGCGCATCGATGCTGGCGGCATCGATGTCGAGAACGAGAGCGTTGAGCGCCGTGTCGACACGCCCGATCTCGGCTGCACCGAGGTTGCCTGCGGCGGCCGCGACTGCGTTCTGATCGCCGTTCACTGCAGCGATGGTTGCGTCCTGCGAGCTTGCGCTCGGCAGCGTGCCGTCGGCCGTCGCCCCTTCGGCAACGGTGGCTGCCAGGCTCGGTCGTGCCAAACGCACGACCACCTGGACTCGTCCTGATGCCGCGGCGAGGCTTGGCGCAATGACGGCACCGGGCTCGTCGGGTATGGGCGCTTCGGGCACCGCAACGGGTGGACTAGCTGAAGCACCAGAACCTCCCGTGAGCATCATCGCCGGAATCAATGCGGCAACGGTGGCGATCGCCAGTTTGCGGTGACGAGTGATCATGAGAACCCCCCGGTTCGGAGCACAGTGCGTGCGCCCCACAGGATAGGCACATCTCGAAGGGTCGGTTTTCACGGACACATGGAGCCGGGTGCGAGGATCGAACTCGCCACCTCATGATTACAAGTCAAGCGCTCTACCAACTGAGCTAACCCGGCGGGGTGTTGGGAAATGGTAGAGGACGACGGTCGATAATTCCTACGGGGATTCCTACAGCGTGCCGGGCTGACACGGACCACTTCGACTCGTTGGACCGTCGAAGGTCGTAGGGTTCGGCGGTGATGGGCCTTCACCCCGTACCCGTCATCGTGACCGACAGACTCACGATGACCCCTTTGACGGTTGCCGACGCCGAGGCAATGGTCGAGATCTACGGCGACCCGCGGATGTACGAGTTCACCGGGGGTTCACCGCCCACGGC
>JANOEM010000054.1:0-23884 GCA_031413195.1 Actinomycetes bacterium | reverse complement strand
GGCCCGATCGAGTTCGTCGGAGCGCTCGACCTCGACCGTTCCGACGCCGGGATCAGCCCACGGAGGCTGCCCGCTTGGACCCGGCACCAGATCGCCGATCCGTTCCTCGATGGCATGGTGGCCATGGCGTCCGGGGTGCGGCTGACATTCGAGACGACGAGCTCCACGATCGAGATCGATCTCGCCGCGACCAGCTTTCGCAGGTTGGGCACCGAAACCCGCGCGCAGGTGTTCCAACTGATCGTCGACGATGCTGATCCGATCGACGTCGCGGCGACCAACGTCAGCGCGTTCGTGCTCGACCCGGTCGACCCCACCAATGTCGGATTCGAAGAGGGTGGATCAGAGACGATCCGCTTCGACGGCCTCGGCGACCAGGTCAAGCGATGCGAGATCTGGCTTCCACAGACCTCCACCATTCGGTTCAAGGCAATGCGCATCGATGACAAGTCCATGATCCGCCCGACCACGAAACCGGCGAAGGGACTCGGCAAACGGCTGTGGGTGCACTACGGCAGTTCGATCAGCCATTGCATGGAGGCCGATGTCCCCACCGGAACGTGGCCGGCGGTCGCCGCCAGACTCGCTGGTGTCGAACTGCACAGCCTCGGTCTGGCCGGACAGTGCATGCTCGATCAATTCGTTGCCCGCACCATCCGTGACCTGCCCGCCGACATCATCAGCCTCAAGCTCGGTATCAACATTGTCAACGGAGACTCGATGCGCGAGCGCACCTTCGGTTCGGCAGTTCACGGGTTCCTCGACACCGTTCGCGACGGCCACCCTGACACCCCGATCCTGATCGTGTCGCCGATCTACTGTCCGAGCGCCGAGAACACTCCCGGACCGACCCTCGTCACAGGCGACGTGTTCGCCACCGTTGCCGGCCATCAAGAGATCCGAATGGGCTGCCTGACGCTCACCCGCATTCGCACCATTCTCGAGACGCTCGTGCAGTCCCGTCGCGATCACGGCGACGCGAACCTTCACTACCTCGACGGATTATCGCTGTTCGGCGCCGAAGACGCCGGCGACCTACCTGACGATCTCCATCCGAACGCGGCGGGATATCAGCGGATGGGTCAGCGCTTCGCTGCGAGTGCGTTTCGATCGCCGGGCCCGCTCGCGGGCTGAGCCATCACGAAGACCGCATTCGAACAGCCTCGGTCCACTTCAGCCGGGCACCGCGATGAAGCAGGGTCCGTCCGTACACGGCCCCCGCCAAATGAAGCATGCCGAACGTCGCCGCGATCAGCAGGACTGCTGCGAGGACGATTTCCACGACCGAAGCTGCACCGACCGATATCCGCAGAGGCATCAACAGCGGCGAGAAGGGCGGCAGGATCGACACGAACCGGGTCGTGAGGGCGGCTGGATTCGCGCCGAGGATGAACACCGTGAGGTAGGCCGCCGAGAACAGCATCGAAATCGGGGCTGATGCCCCCGTTGCGTCCTCCTGACGGGAGACGAACGAACCGGCCAAGGCGAACAACGTGCTGTACAGCACGAAGCCGAAGATGAACCAGAGCAAGGCGCTCGGCAACCCGATCCACACTGCTCCCGGCACGACCGAGCCGGAGATCGAGAGCGCTGCAAGTCCCGTCATGACAGCTGCACCGAATTGAATCAACGCCACGGCACCGATTCCGAATACCTTGCCCGTGAGGAGTTGATACGGCCGCACATGCGCGAGAAGCACTTCGACCACGCCGGTGCTCTTCTCTTCGACCACGCCAGTGAGCACCATTCCACCGAACGCATTGACCGAGATGAACAACAGAATCGCGGCCGCCGAACCGACGACTCGCGCGAGCGTGTCGTCGGTTCGGACCTCGCCATCGAGGAGAACCGAATCAAGCGCTGCGGGCGAAAGGATCGACGCGATCTCGACCGAGTCCAGCCCGGCGTCCAGCGCGGCCTGGCGAGATGACGACGACTGCCACGCTGCGTTCAGCGTTGCGGTAAGCCGGTCCGACGGCGCCGAGTTCGAGATCACTTCTCCGGTGGAGGTGTCGACGGCGACATCGAAGTCACCCTCGCGGACGCCCAGCTCGGCAACGGATCGTGAAACCGGGCTCACGAACCGAACCACGATGTCCAGGGCCTGCGCGGTTTGCTGCGCAGTCTCGTCGAATCCCAAAGGCAAGTCACCGACCACGGCGACCTTCGAGGTCGGCGGCTTGTCGTCATCGCTCAATACACGGTTGAGGAATCCCAGGCCGATGATACCCACGCACAGCAGCACAGTCGTGACCGCGAAGCTCTTCGACCGCAGGCGTTGACGGATCTCGCGAGACATCACGAGCGTGATCATCGACAACGAACTCATCGGCGATCGATCGCCATCAAGAAGACCTCGGACAGGTCCGGCGGAGCGAACGAGAACTCGACGACCTGCCCGTTGGCATGTGCGTCGGCCAAGACGACGCCAGGGTCCTGCGATACAGGAACCCGCAAGTGCAGCGACCTTTCGCGCTGGGTGAGGATCTCGACACCATCGAACATCGGCGTCCAGATCGTCGGCTCGGCGAAGCTGATCGAGACTGAACGAAACGGGGCCCTCATCCTGATGTCGTGCACGTCACCTTCGAGCACCACTCGACCTTTGTCGATGATCACGACGTCCCGGCTGATGTCACTGACGAGATCGAGTTGATGGCTGCTGAACAACACCGCTGTGCCACGTGCGATCTGCTCGAGCAGGATCGCCTTCATGTTCTCAACGGCGACCGGATCAAGGCCGGAGAACGGCTCGTCCAGGATCAGCACTTCAGGCTCGTGCACGAGAGCGATCGCCAATTGCACGCGCTGTTGATTGCCGCTCGAGAGTTCCTGCACTTCGTCGTCGGCCCTCGACTCGATCTCTACCCGCTCCATCCACGTGTTCGAAGCGAGTCCGGCGCGACTTGACGACAGCCCGGCGAGCCGCGCGAAGTAAACGAGTTGATCGCGGACGGTCATCTTCGGGTACATCCCGCGCTCGGCCGGCATGTAGCCGAATCTTCGGCGCACTTCAGTCGTGATCGGCGCTCCGTCCCACGTGATGGTGCCACCGTCGATCGCGATGAGGCCCATGATCGCCCGCATCGTGGTGCTCTTCCCCGCTCCGTTCGGGCCGAGAAACCCAATGATTCCGCCCCGCGCCACCGACAGGTTCACTCCGTCGAGCGCGACGACCTCGCCGAAGCGCTTTGCGATCTGACAAACCTCGAGCATGCCGTCAACCCGACCCATCGTCGGGATGCTCGTGTGTTCGGGACGAAGCTGACATCGCTCGAACATCGTACGAGACCTCATCGGTCATTCCTTGATCGATGTGTACGAATCGACCGTCGACAGATTACGATACGGAACCGTCTCGGTTCGTTATTCCGAGACTTCCGAGTCAGGGAGCAAGCGAAGCAATGTCACAGGTGATCGAGTCCGACGCCGATCAGATCGATCCGGCCGTGCATGCCAAACGTTGGTGGGTGCTCGGTGTGTTGTGCCTGAGCATGACCATCATCGTGATGGACAACACGATCCTCAACGTGGCCATCCCGTCGTTGATCCGTGATCTCGACGCAAGCAACAGCCAGGTCCAATGGATCATCGACTCGTACACCATCGTCTTCGCCGGTCTCCTGCTCACATCGGGCAGCCTCAGCGATCGTTTCGGGCGAAAGGGGACTCTTCAGACGGGGATCGTGCTCTTCATGCTCGGTTCGGTCATGTCCGCCCTTGCGACATCTGCGAATCAACTGATCGCGACTCGTGCGTTCATGGGCATAGGTGGCGCGCTGATTATGCCGTCGACACTGTCGCTGTTGACCAACACGTTTCGCAATCCCAAGGAGCGGGGAAGAGCCATCGCGATCTGGGCAGGTTTCTCAGGCGTCGGCGTGGCGCTCGGACCTGTGGTCGGTGGGCTGCTGCTCGAGCACTTCTCGTGGAGTTCGGTGTTCTGGGTCAACATCCCGATTGGAATCTTGGCCCTGGTTGCCGGCATCTTCTTGTTGCCGACATCGCGCGCGGCCAAGTTCGGCCGGCTCGACCCGATCGGTTCGATCCTGTCGATCGTCGGGCTTGGGTCGCTGCTGTACGGGATCATCGAGGTGCCGGCCAAAGGGTGGTCGGACCCATCGGTGGCGGCCGGTTTTGGCGTGGGCATCGTCGCCATTGGGTCATTCATCGCGTGGGAGCTGCACACCGATCACCCGATGCTGGACCTGAAGTTCTTCAAGAACCCCCGCTTCACCGCCGCAAACACCGCGGTCACGTTGAGCTTCTTCGCAATGTTCGGCTCGCTGTTCCTGATCGCTCAGTACTGGCAGTTCGTGCACGGGTACTCCGCTCTCGAAGCAGGGGTACGGCTGATCCCGTATGCCGCAGGAATGATGGTGGTGGCGCCCCTCTCGGCGAGGGCTGTCGAACGAATCGGATCGAAGCGAGTGATGACCATCGGCCTGCTGACGATGACCATTGCGTTGCTGTTGCTGTCGCTGCTGCGTCGGGATACCCCCTACCCGATTGCGATTCTGCCCTACGTGCTGATGTCGGCCGGGATCGGGTTCACGATGCCACCGGCAACCGAGTCGATCATGGGCTCGGTGCCGCGGGACAAAGCAGGGGTCGGATCGGCGGTCAATGACACGACCCGCCAGATGGGTGGCGCCGTCGGAGTCGCGTTGATCGGCAGCGTTGTTGCCAGCATCTTCGCAAGCGAGGTCGACCGCGTCGCGCCTCGGTTCGGTGTAACCGGTGAAAGCCTCGCTCAAGCCCGCTCGTCCCTCGGACGGGCCCTCAGCGTCGCAGTCGGCCTCGGGGATCAGTCCACCGGGTTCACGATCGCGGTCAAAGAGGCGTTCATGTCCGGGCTTGCGGCGGGCCTCCGCTTGGCTGCAGTCGTGGTCGCGTTCGCAGCATTCGTCGTTTGGCGGTTCCTGCCCGCGCGGGCCGTAGACGACCGCCAATTGCCCGCCACCCCGTCGCCTGCCAACGCGTTGCCAAACGATCTCGTTGGCTCGATCGTGGTTGGGGATTGAGGGACCGATGAGCGCCGAGAACGCGCCCCGCCGCGGTCGTCCACGTGATTCGCGCTGCGATCTGGCGATCCTGCAGGCAACGCTCGACATGTTGGTCGAAGGCGGTGCGGCAAACCTGTCCATCGACGGCGTCGCAAGCCGCGCCGGCGTCGGTAAAGCCACGATCTACCGTCGCTGGAGTTCGAAGGAAGCACTGGTGCTGGATGCAATCAGCACCGACGGCACAATCATTCCGACGCCCGATACCGGCAGCCTGCGCGGCGATCTCGAGCAGTACTACGAAGGTCTGCTGCAGCGATTTCGCGACAACGAAGGTTCCGATGTCCTGCCCCACCTGATCGAGGCGGCGTGTTATGACCCAGAGGTCCGGCTTTCGCTGGACCGATACATCAACAGCCGACAGAAGCCCCTTCGGGCGCTGTTGCAGCGAGCGGCGCTGCGCGGGGAACTGCCATCGGGCCTTGACCTCACGGTGCTTGCAGATGTTCTCGTCGGACCCACGATCTACCGACGCCTGCTGACCGGTGGACGGATCGACCGCTCGTTCGTCCGCAAACTGCTCGACATCGTCCTGCCCTGATCGGCCTGTCGGACCAACATCGAATTCACGTCACGACGAAGGCGGCAATCAAGAATGCGGCGACCCCCACCACGGCGGAGCCGATCGCCAGCGGGGCAAGCTCGTGCTGTCGGGCTGGGCGCCGCGCATCTCCCTCGCCGGCCGCGGCGCGTGCCCGCTGCTTGGCCAGAGGCAACCCGGCGAGCCACACGAGGGCCCCGAGCACCAGCAGTGCACCACCGACCAATGGCCGGGTGGCACCGACCTCGCCACCGCGCAGACCCGGCAGGTCGCCCCGGGCAACAGCAGCGCCACATGCAATGAGCGCGAGCGCGCTTCGACCCCAGGCCAGTTCCGTGCGCTCCGCAGCAAGGCCGGGATCGGATGACACAACCGGGGCGGCCGGCACGTCGGTCATGTCGGCTCGGCGTGGGAGAAGATCGCGAGGGCAAGCGCGACGAGCGCGCTGACCGCCACAACGATCGTGACCAGGATCGGTAAGACCGATTTCGGCAGTGGCTGCCCCTGGCGCATCGCCGCTTCGTTGCGCTTCCATTGCGACAGGCTCGCAATGGACATCAAGGTGCCCATTGCGATCAATGGGAGCCCGATCATCTTGCGGCCACCCGGAAAGTCGAAGGGGGGAAGCAACTGGGTGATCGCGAGCCCTGCTGTCACGAGCGCGAGCGACGTTCGGTTGTATGCCAGGAATGTCCGTTCATTCGCATACAGAAACCGCACGTCAGGTTCACGCCGTTGCGGTGCTTCGGCGACGGGCGTGACCTCGGCGCCCGGATCGGGCGTATCAGCCGACATTGGACACCGCTTCGAACTCGGACTCGACTCGGTGGGGGTCGGGATGCTGTTGGATCAACGCAGTGATCAGTTGACGTTGCTGGGCGGCGAACAGCGGCGGTTGCTCGACAGTCGCCCAGTGGACGAGTCCGTCCCAGAAACGTGCAATCAGTTCCAAGCCGGGAATCGTTCCACCGTCGACTGTCCGGAACGTAACGGAGGCCAGTTCACCCAGGTAGAGCCGCAACGAGAGCACGTGGATCTCCTCGTCAGCACGAATCCGCCCGACGATCTCCGCTGCCTCCTCGGCACCGGCGCGCCGGTCGACGAACAACTCCGGGCTGCGAAGCAACGCCTGCGCGGCAGCGAAACCGATCTCGGCCCGGAATTCGATGACGAGGAGGTTCATCAGCAACGACAGCAGTCCCTCGGTCGCTGCCGTCACCTCCGGCATCAACCGTCGACCGACCTCGGGACGGGCGATGTTCTCGGGCGGATCGACGTCGGGGTATGCAAAACAACCGAACGCCAGGTCGCGAGCAACGAACCACATCTCGTCATGGCCACCGATCCCTGCATCGGGACTGCCGCCTTCGTCGATGCCGTGCGCCTTCAGCAGACCCCGGCCGAGATGGCCAATGGCCATCGACGAGATGTCTTCGACGATCGCTGGTTGAAGATCGGGGAACGCGATCTCGGCCAGTAAGCGTCCCCTGGCCTCGATCTTGCCGGTGATGGTCAGGCTGTTCCAGAAGTTGGACCCGAGACCGTTGCGGATCAGTACCTTCGACTGCTCGATGCTGGGCATCCGTTCGCCACCGAGCAGGGAAGAGTCGGCGTCGAGCAGTTCGCCGCCGCGTGATCGCAGCGCAGCAGACCACGCTTCGAGCGCAGGCTCGCGGATCAACGCCCGCGGTGGCTGATACGCGCCGTCAGCCAAGAAGCCGCCGTGCATCCGGCGACCGTCGACGATGTGGTCCGCCACGTATTCGTGGTCCTGCATCAGTTCGTCTTCGGTGTACAGCAGAGTTGTCACGAACTCAGGTTAGATCGTCGATCCACGGGTCGCAGATGCGGATACGCTCGCCGAGATGCCTGGCAGGTCCGTACATCTCGTCGTCGGGGCGATGATCCGTTCGTTCTTCCGGCGCGTCGAGGTCGACGGGATCGAACGACTGCCGACAGACGGTGCCGTGATTACGGTCGCCAACCACGCAAATGGCTTGGTCGACGGCTTGCTGCTGATGGCCGTTCTGCCGCGATGGCCCCGATTCCTGGGCAAGGCGACACTCTTCCGTATTGCTCCGCTCAAACCCTTTCTCGAACTGACGGGCGTGATCCCGGTCCATCGAATCAAGGACTCCGAGCCAGGTGACGATCATCGCGAGGCTCAAAACGAATTGACGTTCGCCGCCTGTCGCGGCCTTCTCCGCCGCGGCGACATGGTCTCGATCTTTCCCGAGGGAATCAGTCATGACCACGAGAGCCTGCAGCCGCTGCGCACCGGAGCCGCACGAATCGCGCTGGGCGCGGCCTTCGACAGCGAGCCGCACGTCGGGCTGCAGATCGTGCCGATCGGACTCGCGTACGACGCCAAGACAACCTTCCGCTCGAATGCCATCGTGACGATCGGCGATCCGATCCCGGTCGAACAGTGGGCCGATTCCTACGCGACCGACCCCCGTGGCGCCGTCCGTTCGTGCACCGTGGCGGTGAGTGCGGGACTCCGCGCCGTTTCGCCGGACTTCCCGCACCTTGAGACCACCGACGCCGACGCCGGCCGAGTCCGGTTCCGCGCGGCCCTCCGCTCGGCAGCCGCCGCGACACCCCGACCTGCACTGCTGATCGCAGCGCCCGTCGCCTTGGTCGGCGCGTTCATTCATGCCCTGCCGTACCAGATTGTCCGACACGTGGCCCGGCTTCCGCGCGACAACAGCACCAAGTCGACGATCAAGCTGCTCGGCTGCACGACGCTGTTCACCATCGAATGGGTCGGTCTCGGCGCCCTTGCATGGCGCTTCCGGGGACGCATCGCAGGTCTGGCAACCCTGGTCGCCGCACCGTTGACCGGCTACGTCGCCGTCCGGTTCGCCGAAACCGTTCGCGACGAGGTTCCGGCCGGCTGACTCGCCCTGTCGCTGCTTCGTTCTTGCCGCATCTATATTCGTCGCAATGAGCGACGCCGCCTACGACCTGGTCATCATCGGTGGTAACTCCGCCGGACTTTCCGTTGCGCTGGCGATGCAAGAGGCCGGCCTGACCAGAGTCCGAATCTTGGAAGCCGGCAGCGCGATCGCCTTCCCCGAACTGGTCGGTCAACATCAACTCGACGTCGGCTACGGCGAACCGGCGCTCTCCATCGGAGCCACCGTTGGCATCAACGGGATGATCATCTCGGTGACGACAGCGAAGCATGTCTACACGGCACGTGGGTGCGTGGTCGCCCAACGGGCAGGCGCAGAGGATTGGACCCCTTCGGTCACCACCGTCGCCAGCGACCGGATCCTGATCAATCGCCTTCCGGACTTCGCCGCTGACGAGGACGTCTTGGTCATCGGCTACACCGATCGTGCTGTCGAGTTGACGGCCCGGCTGGCAGCCGCTGGTGCAGGCGTCGTCCTGGCTGCAGGCGGAATGGACCCCCACCTGCTCTCCCCCACTGCAGAGGCTGCGCTCCACCGGCTCGAGCGTGAACGGCACGCGACGCTCTTGTACCGCGCCGTGCCTGAACAGATCGCTGATGTCGACGGATACCCGATGGCCTTCTTCGGCGATCGTCGCACGCCCGACCTGCAGTTCGATCACGTGGTGTTTGCCCCCAGCCGCACCGCTGTACGCCCGGATGAGGTCGGCCTCACCGATGCAGCCAGAGAATCCGGCAAGGTGTGGTTCCTCGAAGGAGTCGACCTGACCGAGATCGCGACTGCGTTCCCGGAGATCACGATCACGCCTGCGCCCACGCTGGCAGAACGGCGTCGCGGTTTCACGTCCGTCATCGACGAACTGCGCGCCGAGCACTACAACGCCACGATCACCCACTTCGAGCCCACCCACTCCGACCTGTGGGTGTTGCGCGTCAAGCCCGACCACGGCGACGTGTCGCACCTCCCCGGCCAATACGCGTCGCTCGGACTCGGTTACTGGGAGGAGCGAATCGACGGTGCGGAAGATCCGGAGTTGGACGAGAAGTGGGACAAGCTGGTCCGGCGTTCCTACTCGATCTCGAGTCACATGTTCGACGATCATGGCTACCTCACCGGCGACCTCGACTCCGACGAGCTCGAGTTCTACATCGTTCTGGTCCCGCCGACGCCCGACAACGTCCCCGGGCTCACCCCGCGGTTGGCGTGTAAGCGCCCCGGAGACCGGATCTACCTGGGGCCGAAGGTGGCAGGGCGTTACACACTCGGACCCGTCACCGATCCCGGCGCGACGTTGCTGTTCTTCTCCACGGGTACGGGCGAAGCGCCCCACAACGCAATGGTCGTCGAGTTGCTTCGCAAGGGCCACCACGGGCCGATCATTTCAGCTGTCTCGGTCCGCAAGTGGGCCGACCTCGGCTATATCGAGCAGCATCGGACGCTCGAATCGCGGTATCCGAACTATCGCTACCTGCCCATGCCCACTCGGGAGAGCGACGTGCCGAAGCGCTACCTGCAGGACCTGATTCGTGACGGCGTTCTGTCGGACGAGTACGGCGTCACCTTCGACCCGACGACGACGCACATGTTCCTGTGTGGCAATCCGGCGATGATCGGATTGCCCGAAGAGATCGACGGTGTCGTGAAGTATCCGGAAACGACCGGCGTCATCGAACTGTTGGTCGAGAAGGGCTTCTCCGTCGACCATCGCAAGACCCGAGGAAACATCCACTTCGAGGAATACTGGTAGACCCACCCGAGGCTTTGGCGTGCGCCGAGGCTTTGGCGCGCACCAGGCGAGCGCGAAAGCCTCGGCGGGCTCGAAAGCCTCGGGTGTTAGGGGTGCGCGAAGCCCCAGTCGAGGAGGGCCGTCGCGTCGGCGAGGCGTTGTTGATCGGTTGGGGCGCCCAACACGGCAACGATCAACGTGCGGCCATCGCGCGTTGCGGACGCCACCAAGCAGTAGCCCGCCTGAGTGGTGTGGCCCGTCTTCACCCCTGTTGCCCCGTCGTAGCTCGTGAGCAGCTTGTTCGTCGCGGCGAAGGTCTGCCCGTGAAGGTTGGCGCTGGTCTTGGCGACCGCTGCCCGAAAGGTCTCGTCCTGCAACAGGACCGATGCCAGTGTGATCATGTCCCGAGCAGACGATTGCGCGCCGGTCGCGTCGAGTCCGACGGGGTTGGCCGCAACGGTGTCCGACAGCCCCAAACCGGTCGCGGCCGCATTCATCTGTTGGACGAAGGCTTCGGTCGTGCCGCCGACATCGATCGCCAGAGTGCGGGCAGCATCGTTCGCACTCACGATCAACATCGCGCGGAGGAGCACCTCGCGCGAGATCTGCTCGCCGGGGTACAACCCGATCGAAGACTCCTTGATGTCCATCTGCAGATCTGGCACCGTCACCACCTTGGCCAGATCGCCTGCCTGGAGCACCACATACGAGGTGAGCAGCTTCATCACGCTCCCGACCGGGAGCGGAGTCTCTGCTCGGCTGGCGGCGAGCCACACGTCGTTGGTGGCGTCGTACACCGCATAGGCCGCTGCGCTGATCGGTGGCAGTGCTGTGGGGGCCGAAGCAGCACGCGTCGAGACGGGGATCGGCACGAGTGTGGATGTCGTCGCCGATGCCGAGGTGGGTGCCGATGCGGATGGTGCGCTCGATGTCGCAGTGAGCAACCCGTCCAAGGCCGGTGAAACACTGCCGGCATCTTCGTCTCCTCCGGACAGGACCGCGATCCCTCCGATGGCGACAAGCGACACGACAATCGCGAAAACAGCTTGACGAATGCCGTATCGGGGCCGGTGATCCTGTTGCAACTCACCGTTCATGTCGAGCGAAATCCTAGACGGCGCCCGATCGCAGGACTCGCCAGCAGGTAGGGCAATCCCTACCGACAAGACACCGGCTGGCTCCATCGACCATGGCCGGCAACTTTCGTACCGTCATGGTCATGTCCACCTCGATCAACTTCGCACCACCTCTCCTGAACCCGGCACTCCTGAACCCGGCACTCCTGAACACGGCACTCCTGAACACGGCCGTGGCGGCGCGAGCAGTGAACGCCACCAAGATCTACGGCAGAGCCGGTACCGAAGTCCGCGCTCTCGACGACGTCACGATCGACATTCCGGCTGGCGAGTTCACCGCCGTGATGGGTCCGTCCGGATCAGGAAAGAGCACATTGATGCACTGCCTGGCTGGCCTCGACACCCTCACTTCCGGCTCAGTGTTCATCGGAGACATCGATCTCGCCACGCTTTCCGACAAGCACCTGACCCGGCTTCGCCGCGAGCGGATCGGGTTCATCTTCCAGGCCTACAACCTGTTGCCGACGCTGAACGCAATCGAGAACATCACGCTGCCGATGAGCCTTGCCGGGCGGCGACCAGACAGACAATGGCTGCACCGGGTGATCGCAACCGTCGGTCTCGGCGATCGACTCAAGCATCGCCCGAGCGAACTCAGCGGCGGCCAGCAACAGCGTGTAGCCGTTGCGCGAGCACTGGCCAGCCAGCCGAATGTGATCTTCGCCGACGAACCCACCGGCAATCTCGACAGCCGCTCCGGTGGCGAGATCCTTGCTTTCATGCGATCGGCCGTCAACGACCTCGGCCAGTCGATCGTGATGGTGACCCATGACCCGGTTGCCGCTTCCTTCGCCGACTCGGTGCTGTTCCTCAACGACGGGCGGATCGTCGATCGGATGGTCGCCCCAACTGCCCCGAGCGTGCTCGACCGGATGAAGGCGTTCGGGGACTGATCGACATGACGCGAATCATCCTCACATCACTCTGGAGTCGCAGACGGCGGCTGCTCGGAGCATCAATCGCGGTCGTGATCGGCGTCGCGTTCCTGGTGGCGACGCTCGTCCTCGGCGACTCGATGCGAGCCGGCTTCGACTCGGCTTTCTCTCAGATGTATGCAGGAACCGATCTCGTGGTTCGCAGCAGCACCGAGATCGGCGCAGACGGCGTCACCCAGCGCGGAACCCTCGATGCCACCGTGGCGCAAGAGATCAACGCGGTCCCTGGCGTCGAACGGATCGCCATCTCCGTCGAAGGGACTGCTCAGATCGTCGGCGCAGACGGCACACCGATCGGCGGCGAAGGCCCGCCGACTCTGGGCGGGAACTGGATCGACGAGCCGGATCGAACCACCGGCGGGTTCAACCCGTACACACTTGTCGAGGGTGGCCCACCACTCGCCGACGAAGAGGTCGTGATCGACCGCGGCTCGGCCACGTCGGGCGATCTTCACATCGGCGACAGGACAACGATCCTGACACCGGATCCCGTTCCGGTGACGATCGTCGGAATCGCATCCTTTGGCGGCGACGACAGCATCGGCGGGAGTTCCTACGCGGGCTTCACCCTGGCCACCTCACAGCATCTGTTCGTCGATGACCCCGACCGGATCACGAGCGTGCAGATCGCTGTCAACGATTCGAGTTCGCCCACAGTCGTCCGCTCGACGCTCCAGACAACGCTTCCCGCCGGCATTCAGGTCGTGGACCGCGCCGAACTCGTCGCCGAGCAGAATCAGATGGTCGAGGACGAGTTCATCGGGTTCTTCGAGGCCCTTCTCCTGGTGTTTGCAATGGTGGCGCTGCTGGTCGCGACGTTCAGCATCCACAACACCTTCTCGATCCTGGTTGCCCAGCGAACCGCAGAGTCGGCACTCCTGCGTGCGCTCGGCGCGAGTAGACGGCAGGTCCTCATGTCTGTGACGATCGAGTCGTTCATCGTTGGTTTGGTTGCCTCTGCCGTCGGGCTCGGCGCGGGCATCGGTCTCGCTGCAGGGTTGAAGGAATTGATGGATGTCGCCGGCTTCGGACTCCCTGGAGCGCTCGGACTGACCGTCGTTACCGAAACCCTGGTCGTGGCCTCGCTCATCGGAATCGGGGTGACCCTGTTGGCGAGCGTCGCCCCTGCTGTTCGGGCATCGAAGGTCGCACCGCTGGCATCCATGCGTGAAGCCGCTGTCGATCGAAGCAGCGCTTCCAAGCGACGAGCGATCATCGGCGCAACACTCGGCGCCGCAGGCGGAGCGATCGTCGTCAGCGCCTCGACGGCCGGGGATAGTGCACTCGTCCGGGCCGGAGTCGGCTCGGTGGTGACGCTCGTCGGGCTGATCCTGCTCGGGCCGGTTGTCGCAAGAGTGGCCACCTCATTGATCGGCCTGCCGGTTGCAGCGATCCGTGGCCCCGCCGGAAAGATGGCGCGGCGGAACGCGATGAGGCAGCCGAAGCGCACAGCAGGAACTGCCTCGGCGCTGATGCTCGGGACAGCAGTGGTGGTGTTCTTCGCATCGTTCGGTTCTTCCGTCAAGGCGACGTTCGACGGGATTCTTGACCAGTCGTTCAGCAACGACCTGGTCATCGCCCGGACATCATCCACGGGGGCCCCGCTCAGCGCTGATCTTGTGACCCAGATCGCTGCGCTCGATCAAGTCGCAGTCGCGGCTGCGCTCGCCGATGCGCCGATCCGTTTGGACGGCGCTGAAGTGCTTGCGATGGCCGGAGAACCGGCGGCCGTCGCCGCCGTGGCCGATCTCCAAGTCGTCAAGGGATCGATGGCCGCCGTGGGGAGCCTGGGTCTGGCCGTCAGCGACGATTTCGCCGAAGACCGGGGTTGGGTAGTCGGCAGGCAGGTCCCGATCGCCTTCGCGGATGGCGGCACCGCAACGCTGACCCTGAACGCCGTCTACGGCAGCCGGAACGTCCTCGGTGACATCTTCATTCCTACGGCGCTGTGGCGGTCGCACCACGGTCGCGGCGGCGACGCGGTGGTCCTCGTGACGCTGGCCGAGGGAGTCAACATCCCCGACGGGCAGGCTGCAGTCCAGGTTGTCGCGGACCGCGTCGGAGCGCCGGATGTGCAGAACCGCGCGCAGTTCCTGGCTGACAAGACAGCAGACATCGATGAGTCGCTCGGCCTGATCTACGGGCTGCTGGGGCTTGCGATTCTGATTGCAGTGATCGGCATCGCAAACACGCTCTCGCTCAGCCTCCACGAGCGAACCCGCGAGCTTGGCCTGTTGAGGGCCGTCGGACAGAGCCGCTCACAACTTCGCAGCACAGTACGTTGGGAGAGCGTGATCATTTCCATCTTCGGCACGGTCGGCGGCGTCGGCCTCGGCACCTTCCTCAGTTGGGGGGTGGTCCGGGCGCTCTCCGCGCAAGAGGATGTCGGGATCTTCCGGCTCCCGGTGACGACCCTGGTGATCGTGCTCGCGCTCGCCGTGGTGGCGGGCATCGTTGCAGCCATCAGGCCTGCACGCCGGGCCGCACGGCTGGACATCCTTGCCGCGATCGCGACTGTTTGACCCGATGCGATCACTTCTCCGCCGCACCTTGAGCAGCGCCTTCGGACCTTGGCGATCGCCGAGGAACCTGTGGAACAGCGGGGCATACGTCTGTCTCGGACTGCCGGTCGGAATCGTCGGCTTCACGGTCGTGATCACGTTGCTCGCGATCGCGTTCGGACTCCTGATCACGTTCTTCCTCGCTGTGCCCTTTGCCTGGCTGACGTTCGAATCCAGCCGGATCTTTGCGGCCCTCGAGCGCTCACGATCGAAGTCGTTGCTCGGCCTCGAGATCCCCGACACGATGCCACCCCTCGTCCGCCCAACCTTTCTGGGTCGGCTCGGCGAACGGGTCGGTTCCGGTCGACGCTGGACCGAGATCGGGCACAGCCTGCTCGCGCTGGTCACGGGATCGATCGGGTTCTCCCTGATCGCGGTTGCCTGGGGAGGTTCGGTCGCACTCGCCGGCCTACCCGCCTACGTCGGTTCGCTGCCCAACGAACAGGCGGAGTTCTGGCTGTTCTCGATCGGTGACCTTGGATCTGCATGGTTGGTTGCATCCGTCGGTCTGGTCGGCCTCGCCATCGTCGCCCCGTTCCTCACGCTCGCTGTGTCAAGAGGACAGTTCGTCCTCGCCAAGGCAATGCTCGGCGGAAGTCGCGAAGCTGAGTTGACCGTGCAATTGGGAAGGCTCGAAACCAGACGAGCCGCAGCGGTCGATACGGCAGAGAGCGAGCGACGACGGATCGAACGAGATCTTCACGATGGCGCCCAGCAGCGCCTCGTTGCGTTGGCGGCCAACCTCGGAGCCGCTCGGGACAAACTCGACAGCGACCCCGAATCGAGTCGCCAGCTCGTCGTCGAAGCCCACGAGGAAGCCAAGGCCGCCCTGCGCGAAATCCGCGACCTCGTTCGCGGAATCCACCCCGTGATCCTTGAGGATCGCGGACTCGATGCTGCTCTTTCGGCTGTCGTTGCCCGGTCCCCCGTGCCCGTCGCACTCGCGGTCGATGTTGCCAAGCGGCCGCCCGCGGCAATCGAGAGTGCTGCATACTTCATCGTCAGCGAATGTCTGACCAACGTCGCCCGGCACGCGAATGCATCCAGTGCGTCGCTCGACATCACCCGAGCCGGTGATCGACTGGTGATCGAGATCCGAGACGACGGCGTGGGTGGCGCCGACGAAACCCGAGGATCAGGTCTCCGCGGCCTCCATGATCGAGTGACGGCGCTCGCCGGAACGATGTACGTGCTCAGTCCGATAGGTGGGCCCACCACCATCTCCGTGGAGCTCCCATGCGGATCGTGATCGCCGAGGACAGTGTCCTGCTCCGCGCCGGGCTGACACGAATCCTCGCCGATGCCGGCGAGGAAGTCGTCGCAACCGTCGGCGACGCAGACTCCTTGCTCGGCGTCGTCGAGCGAAACCTGCCCGACCTTGCGATCATCGACGTGCGAATGCCGCCGACCCATACCGACGACGGTCTCCGCGCCGCACTGACCATCCGAGATCGCTGGCCGTCGGTCGGCATCTTGGTGCTGTCCCAGTACGTCGAGGAACGCTATGCGACCGATCTCCTCGCGAGCGGCACGCGGGCGCTCGGGTACCTGCTCAAGGACCGGATCGCTGATGTTCGTGACTTCATCGAGGCGGTGCGACGGGTGGGCGAAGGGGGAACCGCGCTGGACCCGGAAGTGGTCGGACAACTTCTCGCCCGGAGCCGGCGCCAGGATCCGCTAGCGGCGCTGTCGCCACGAGAGCGAGAGGTGCTCGCGTTGATGGCCGAGGGTCGCTCCAACCCCGCAATAGCCCGCGAGTTGGTCGTCAGCGACAAAGCGATCGAGAAACACGTCGGGAACATCTTCATCAAGCTCCGCCTCGCGCCGAGCGACACCGAGCACCGTCGGGTCCTGGCCGTCCTGCAATGGTTGGAAGGAGAATCGTCGTGAAGGCATTCTGGTCTGTCACGGGCAGCATTCTGTTTGCTGCGACGATCGCTTGGGGCGGCTTCAACGTCGCATCCCTGCTCGGCCACGAGGAGCTCCGCGACGAGTACACCTACGCCGCAGCAGACGTTCGCTCGATCGATGTGTCCAACGATGCAGGTGACATCACCATCATCGACACCATCATCGACACGGGGGGCGGCGACGGCGACGGCGAGATCCACGTCACCGCCGAGATCAGTTCCGGTATCCAGGCCACCAGGGTCAGTCACGAACTGGTCGATGGCGTCCTGTTCATTCGCGCAAGTTGCCCGGAGTTCGGGTCACCGTGGTGCGACGCCAACCTGACGATCGAGGCGCCCCGCGACACTGTCATCGTGGCGAACTCGGCCGACGGCGACGTCACCGTGCGTTCCGACGACCTGGGCGGCTAGCCCGGCGGCCGGCGCCTAGACCACTTCGGTGGCGGCTCCACTGAACTGCGCGTTGTACAGCGCAAAGTAGGCACCCCCGCGGCGGAGCAGTTCGTCATGGCTGCCCTGCTCGACGATGCGTCCGCTGTCCATCACCAAGATCGTGTCGGCGTCGCGGATCGTGGACAACCGGTGGGCGATGACGAAGCTGGTCCGGTCCGAACGCAGGGCGGTCATCGCCTGCTGGATCAGGACTTCCGTTCGGGTGTCGACCGAACTGGTTGCTTCGTCGAGGATCAAGATCGTCGGGTCTGCCAGGAACGCTCTGGCGATTGTGAGCAATTGCTTCTCGCCGGCACTGACGGATCCGCCTTCGTCATCGAGGATGGTGTCGTAGCCGTACGGAAGTGAGTGCACGAACCGATCGACGTACGTTGCCCTGGCGGCGTTCATGATCTGCTCCTCGGTCGCCGAGAGGTTGCCGTACGCGATGTTTTCGCGGATGGTGCCACCGAACAACCAGGTGTCTTGGAGAACCATCCCGATGTTGGAACGCAGATCGCGGCGCGCCATCTTCGAGATGTCGTTGCCATCGAGAGTGATCCGTCCGCCGTCCAGTTCGTAGAAGCGCATGATCAAGTTGACAAGGGTGGTCTTGCCTGCGCCTGTTGGCCCGACGATTGCGACAGTTCGACCCGGCTCGGCGACCAATGACAAGTCGTCGATCAACGGGATGTTCGGGTCGTACGAGAATGAGACGTGCTCGAACTCGACCCGGCCTCGGGGCTCGGAATCCAACGCCTCGGACGTTTCATCAGCGGTCTGTTCTTCGGCGTCCAAGAGCTCGAAGCATCGTTCGGCGGACGCAATCCCCGACTGGAGCACGTTCATCATCGACGCAAACTGGGTCAGCGGCTGGGTGAATTGGCGGGAGTACTGGATGAAGGCCTGCACGTCGCCAAGGCTCATCGCACCCGATGAGACCCGAAGGCCGCCGATCACGGCGATCGCGACGAAGTTGAGATTGCCGAGGAACATCATCGCCGGCTGGATCGTGCCGGACGCGAACTGGGCGCCGAAACTCGCTTCGTACAGTTCCTCGTTCGTGACCCGGAACCGGTCCTCTGCTTGCTTCTGACGGCCGAATGCCTTGACGATGCTGTGGCCGGAGAAGGTCTCTTCGATTTGCGCGTTCAGCATTCCCGTGTGCTTCCACTGCGCAATGAATCTGGCCTTGGAACGTTTTGCGATCTGCTTCACGGTCACGAGCGAGAGTGGGATCGTGATCAGCGCGATCAGCGCGAGCAGGGGCGAGATCGTCAACATCATGATCAACACACCGGTCACGCTGAGCACCGATGTCAACAGCTGACTCAACGTCTGTTGAAGGCTCTGCGAGATGTTGTCGATGTCATTGGTGACCCGGCTGAGCAGATCGCCGCGGGGTTGGCGGTCGACGTAGCTCAAGGGCAGCCGATGGAGCTTGGCCTCCACATCAGCTCGTAACCGGTACATCGTGCGTTGGACGACTCCGGCCAAGAGATACGACTGCAGATACGACAGGGTCGACGCAGTGAGATACAACGCGACCACGAACAACAGTGTCCGGTGTAGTGCGCCGAAGTCGATTCCGCCACCACCCGAGAGACCCCGGACGATGATGTCGGTCGCATGCCCGAGCACCTTTGGCCCGATCACAGTCAGCGTCACACTCGTCACAGCGAGCACGAGGACTGCCACGACACGAAACCTGTCGGGACGAAGCCGACGCATCAGCCGCTTGACCGAACTGCCGAAATCCTTCGAACGTTCGACGGGAATGCCGGCTGCCCCAAATCGGCCACCCCCGGGTCCAGCCCGTAGCTCTGACGGCGGGGGTCGATGAGCAACCTCGGCTTGGTCGGAATCGTGGATCGGCGGTCCCCCGGGTTCCGGCCCGCCGTTCATCTCTCGTTCGTCACTCATGCCACGGCCTCGACACTGAGTTGGGACGAAACGATCTCGGCATACGTCGGGCAGGTCAGGACCAGATCGTCGTGCGTACCGAGACCCACGGCGACGCCGTCGTCGAGGACGAGGATCTGGTCAGCGTTTGCAATCGTCGACACCCGTTGGGCGACGATGATCACGGTCGCATCCCGGGTGGTGGGCGCGAGCGCTTCCCTGAGTCGGGCATCCGTTGCGAGATCGAGCGCGGAGAACGAATCGTCGAACAGATAGATCTCCGGCCGACGCACCAATGCCCGCGCGATCGCGAGCCGCTGGCGCTGACCGCCGGACACGTTCGAGCCACCCTGCGCAATCCGTGCTTCTAGGCCGCCAGGCATAGCTGTGACGAAGTCCGCAGCCTGCGCGACTCGCAACGCTTCCCACAGTTCGTCGTCGGTCGCGTCGGTCTTTCCGTAGCGGAGATTGCTCGCAACGGTGCCGGAGAACAGATACGGCTTCTGCGGGACCAGACCGATTCGGTCCCACAAGACGTCAGGCTGCAGGTCGCGCACATCGACGCCGTCGACGATGATCGAGCCCGAGGTGACGTCAGCCAAACGCGGGATGAGGTTGATCAAGGTCGTCTTGCCGGAACCGGTACTGCCGATGATCGCTGTGGTCTGCCCGGCGAGCGAGGTGAACGACACGTCGCACAACACGGCGTGTTCGGCACCCGGATAGTGGAACCCGATGCCACGCAACTCGAGCGAGCCGCGGACGGCGACCTCGGTGACCGGATCGGGCGAGGTGACGACCGAAGGCTCGGTGTCGAGGACCTCCTGGATCCGATCGGCGCACACAGCTGCTCGTGGAATCATCACCGCCATGAAGCTGGCCATCATCACCGACATCAAGATCTGCGCCAGGTAGCTGAGGAAGGCAACAAGTGAACCGATCGACATCTGTCCGGTGCTGATCCTGCTCGCCCCGATCCACACCGCCGCAACGCTGGACACGTTGAGGACGACGAGCACGATCGGAAAGAAGAATGCCATCAGTCGCCCCGCGCGCAACGACGTGTCGGTGAGTTGGTCGTTGACGTCAGCGAACCGCGCCGATTCGTCCGGCTCGCGAACAAACGCTCGGACGACGCGCATCCCGGTGATCTGTTCGCGAAGCACCCGGTTGATGGAATCGATCCTGTCCTGCATCTTGCGGAACTGAGGCGCCATTCGGCTGATCACCAGGCCGATCGCGGTGATCAGGACAGGCACCGCGACGACCAGGATCCATGCAAGCCCTGAGTCTTGGCGAGTGGCCAAGATGATGCCGACGACGATGGTCATCGGCGCTGCAACGAGCAGCGTGCAGGTCATCTGGACCATCATCTGCACCTGTTGGACATCGTTGGTGATGCGGGTGATCAATGATGGCGCACCGAAAAGACCGACCTCCTGCGCCGAGAACTCGGTGACTCTGTGGAACAGGCTGCTGCGTACGTCTCGACCGAACCCCATCGCTGCCCGGGAGCCGTAGTAAACGGCAGCGATCGCAAACCCGACCTGAACCACGGTGACGAACAGCATCAACGTTCCGGTGGACCAGATGTAGGCGTGGTCCCCCGTCGCGATGCCCTTGTCGATGATGTTCGCGTTCAGGCTCGGCAGGTACAACGCCGCCATGGTCTGCACGAACTGCAGTACCACCACCGCGGCCAACGTGAGCCGGTACTGACGAAGATGAGACCGGAGGAGACGAGTCAGCATTCAGGTTCCAGCAACACCAGCGGGATCTCACGCTCGGTCTTGGTCTGATAGCCCGCGTAGTTTCCGAAATCCTTGGTGATCAACGGCCACATCCGCGCCCGTTCGTCAGACGATGCGACCCTGGCCGTCATGTGTTGCTTTGGCCCACCCTTCAATCTGACCTCGACGGCCGGGTGATCGCGTAGATTCAGGAACCATGCCGGATGATGATCGTCGCCACCACGCGATGCCACGATCACGATGGTGTCACCTTCTTGAAGAGGTGATGTCAGCATCACCGCCCGGCGCTGGCCACTCTTTCGGCCAATCGTGGTCAGTTCGAGGACCGGCATCTTGGCCGCTTCCCAGCCAAGGTGGCCGAAGCTGGCTGCAAGGATTCCGCGATGGATCATGTTCATCGCCTTCATCGAAAAATCGCTCGGCATGGCGCGACCCTACTGGGGGACCGGCTCGCCTCACGATGTCAGATGCGTGACACGAAGCGCGTGGCGAACGGCGCCAAGAGCTGCATCATCGACTTCACCAACGCTGGAGGATCGCTGTTCAACGAATCCTTTGCGCGGACCTTGGCGAAGTTGATCGGCGTGCTGGGAACCCCTGCAACCGTCAGGACCCGGAGCAGCTCGTGGGTGACCAATCCGTACGCCGAAGTCGTCGGATGGATGCCGTCCATTCCGAACAACCCGCCCTGGATCCGCTTGACGCTGTCGGACAGAAAGAAGCGGCTGTCGAGGTCGGCGAGCTCGCTCGGCAACGTGTACGGCACCCAGTGGTTCGCCGCAGCAGCGGCGGAATCCTGCTCGTAGCGACGGAACGCCAAGCTGTCGAGCAGACCACAGAGGTCGACAACGAACCACTCGCGCCCCTGCCTGCGCGCGGTGCGGACAGCGTCGACGATGGTCAGGTTGTACTGGTCGATCGCAGAGTCGATCGCCCGCGCTTGCTGATGGGTGATGTGGCGATGTTTAGCCGGATCGAAACGCTTCTCGTCGATCCACGGATCGGTGTAGAAGGGGAAGTAACGCGAGCCGTCGCGCCACTTCTTGCCGCGCCGCTGCGGATCGGTGTTGACTCCCTTCGCGATCGGCGCGACGGTCACGTGGGGCACCGTCGCAATCACGACGCGATCCGCGTCGATGGCTTTGATCGCGACGACCAGGCGAGCGAATTCGGTCGCAAAGTGCTCGGGTCGCCAGACGTTGTAGGCGCCCTTGCGATCAAGATCATCGAAGCCCGCCCCGGACCACTTCACGGTCTTGGAGACGACGGCGTCCAACGCATTGTTCGCGCCGAGGGCCACCACCAGGGTGCCGATCCGGCCGTGATCACCGTGCCATCGTGCTGCTGACAGCTGCGTCGCGGTCTTGCCGAACGGTGCCAGCACAGATGCTGCAGCGATGTCGTTGTCATGGTCGGGGGTTGCACCGAAGAAGCTGTCGTCGGGTGAGCCGGAACTCAGTTTGAGTGCTCGTTCCGTCGTGTAACCCAGCGCGTCTCGGAGATCCCATCCGTAGATGCCCAGGTTCGCGTAGCGCAGGTCGGTCCGCGGCGGCCGAGATCCGTCGCCGCGCTCCCAATAGTCTTCGTTGCTGTCGAGCAGCCGCTGCAGGGAGACCGGGAACTGCAGCTTCTCGAACAGGCTGAGATCATCGCCGAACTTCTTCTGCAGGCGACGAAGCAGGGACTCGACGTTCAACGGCAGTCCGCCGAGCGGCCCGCCATAGCGAGGTACCGAGAACCCGGTGTCGCCCACAGTGAGACCAAGGCTCTGGGCCGTCAATGCGGGCCATGAGAGCTCTGTGCGATACACCGCACCGCTCGTCACACCATGCGTCAACGAGTCGCCGATCGTCACCAACGGCTGCGCTGGGGTGGGAGGAGGCGTGGGAGGAGGGGTCTGAGGCTGTCGCTGCGGCTTTCGCGGCGTCGCCAGTGGTTGGCCGACGGTCGGGTCGGAGAAAGGCGGCGGCATCGTGTCTGTGACATTGACATCGGACGGTGTCGATGGGTCGAAGTACACGGCGGGGAGTTGGCTCACGACACACAGAGCTCCACTGCGCCCCGGTGATACATGGTTGACCCGACTTCGGTGATCTCTCCCCTGCTCATCGACGACCTGCCATTGCTGACGCCTATCCGACGATCATCCAGACCGCGCCGAAGTGGGCGGCCGCTGCGATGACGGTGCAGGCATGCCAGACCTCGTGATACGAGAACACTGCCGGCCGCAGGGTCGGCCAGCGTCGATTCAAGCCGACGGCACCGACGATGTAGAACAGGCCACTGACGATCATCAACAACGCCGGAGGCGGGCCGAATCGGATCCACAGAGCCGGAAGCGCAGCCCCCGCGACGGTGCTCAAGGCGGCGTACATCAACCCTCCGGCAAGGCGCGCGTGGCGCCAGCCGGCGAACTTGACGATCGCCCCGCACACGCCGCCGACCCACATCAGGATCAGCAAGGGGAATCCCCACCGATCTGACAGCGACAGGAGACAGATCGGGGTGAAACTGCCTGCGATCGCCGCGTAGATCATCGCGTGATCCGTCCGCCGCCACAGCTCGCGGGCGCGCATCGTGTGGACCCAGCGGTGGTACGTGGCCGAAGCCAGAAACATCGCACACAACCCGACGGCGTACACCACAACCCCGATCTGGGCGCGCGTACCGTTGGCGACGACGAGCAGCAGGATCAGCATCGGAATCGCGACGGGAAGCGCGAATGCGTGGAGACGACCGCGCCAACTCGGACGCGCCACCGTCCCGAGCGGCACGTCCAGGTGCCCGGCGGCAGTGGCGGCGGCGGTAGCCATTATCCAAGTCTGCACGAATGCAGCGGCGTTTCCTCCGGCTGGGGCCCGATCAGGAGAGCGGGTCGGGAAGCGAGTCAGGAGGACAGATGGATAGCTGTGGATCCGCCAAGAGCCATCGGGGTCATACCCAACTTGTTGTGATCCCAACTCCTCATCCGATCGACATCGACGCGCACGGCGATCCGCTTGTGCAGCA
>JANOEM010000053.1:0-1655 GCA_031413195.1 Actinomycetes bacterium | reverse complement strand
GATCGGCCCGGCCGGCTCGGACTCTGCCGTGTTGACGCTTCCGGAAGTCACCCGGCTCAACACCTTGACGTGCACCGCCTCGGCCGGCCTGCCCAGCCTCACCGTTGGCCAAGAACAACTCGAGATGTTCCGGACCGTGATCCCCGACGATGTGTTCGTGACCTACCTCGCCGACAGGATCCAGGAACGTCGAGATACCGACGCTCCCGACGCAGCCTGGAAGATCGCTATCGTCGCCCGTCAGGATGACTACGGCCTGTCGGTCGGTAACGGTCTTGCGGCATCACTGCAGGCCCGCGGTTTCGCTCCGCAAGTGATCGGATACAACCCCCGGCGAGTCGCCTTCGCCGATACCGCGGCCCAGGTCGCAGCCACGAATCCGGACTTCACCGTCTTGGTGACCTACGAAGAGGGAGCCCTGTTGCTGTCGTCGTTGGTCAGCGCCGGGCTGTCCCCGGCGACGATGGTCGGCCTGGATGCCTTCGTGGCGCCTCGCCTCGGGTCGCTCGCGGCCGGCGATAACCCGACATCGATCGACGGGTTCATGGTCCTCGGCACCACCGGTGACCGGGCCTTCCTGCAGCGCTTGACCGACGAGGACCCAGTCGGCCAGATCGCGTTTGCCGCTCAGGCGTACGACTGCGCCATCGTCCTCGCCCTTGCGGCAGAAGAAGTCGAGTCCGCCAGGGCGGCAACGATTTCCGAGGCAGTTCGCACGGTGACCGCCGGCGGCAACACCTGCACGACCTATTCGGACTGCCGCTCCAAGCTGGCAGCAGGCGAGAACATCGACTACGACGGCGCATCGGGGCTGTTGGCCATCGACGAGAACGGCGACCCGACCTTTGCCCGGTTCACGTCCGGCAGGATCCAAGGCGGCAAACTCGTCGAGGTCTCGACGACAGACATCGATTTCGCCGACATCGCCCGTCAGCAAGAGGCGTTTGCTGCAGCAGCGTTCAACACCCGGCTGCAACAAGCACTGCGCTTCCTCGGGTTCTACGACGGACCGATCGACGGTCTGGACAGCCCCGAACTGACTGCCGCCCTCGCCGCATTCCAGGAAAGCGTCGGGCTTCCCCCGACCGGCATCTACGACGAGGCGACGTCCGCGGCGCTGAGGGCGGCCCTCGGCACCTACGGTGACCTGCTCGACAGCAGCACGGTCGGCATCCAGGAACTCTTGACGTACCTCGGGCTCTACGACGGACCGATCGATGGCATCTGGACAGCCGAGGTGACTGCGTCGATGAAGGCCCTCCAACGTGCTCTCGGGGTACCCGAGACCGGCGTCCCCGACGCCGACACGATCCAGGCAGCCTTCCAACGTGGGTTGCTCGAGGGTGCTGCGGGCGCGACGACCGTGCCACCGACAACGGCTCCGGCAACCACGGCTCCGGCAACCACTGCGCCGGCCACCACGGCACCGCCGGAAACGGCGCCTCCGACGACGCCTCCTCCTCCGGCCGAAACGGTTCCCGAGACGGCACCACCAACGACCATCGCACCAGAGCCTCAATTGCCCGACCTGTTCGCAACACTGCAGGCCAACCCGAACTACTCGACGTTCGTCGGGCTACTCCTCGCAGCCGGATTCGACGCTGATTCCGATCTGCCCGGCCCGTATACAGTGTTCGCTCCGACCAACCAAGCCT
>JANOEM010000052.1:0-3682 GCA_031413195.1 Actinomycetes bacterium | reverse complement strand
CATACCCAACTTGTTGTGATCCCAACTCCTCATCCGATCGACATCGACGCGCACGGCTATCCGCTTGTGCAGCATCACCTCGACAAACGGCTTCATCTCCTCGGAGTACGGGCCGGTGTAGCGCTCCCAGACACTGACGCCCACCTTCCAGATCATCTCGGGGTCCTCGACGATCGTGCCCTGACCTTCGATCGACACGCCACGAAGCGTGTCGTAGGTGTAGCCGTCTTCGAGCATGCAGGTGATCCGACTGTCGCGGCGCAGGTTCAGTGCCTTCTGTGATCGAGCCTTGGTCTCGAACCAGATCTGGCCGTCGATTACGGCGTACCACATTGCGACCAGGTGGGGTGTCCCGGTGGGACCATTGGTCGCCATCGTCGCAGTGCGGTGTTGATCGACGTAGATCGCGATCTCTTCGTCGCTCATCGTGATCTGCGAGCGCTGGTTGCTGCCCATCGTCGTTCCTTCCCTCCGGTTCGCTGCGAACACAACGAACATCGATCGCAGCGACCATACCGAACACCGAGTGATCGGACCGATCCGTGTTGCCGGGGCAACGGCAGGCGTCGTATTCACGGAACCACCCGGTAGAAATCACTCGTGACCTCCGACGAGCCCGCTGATGCCAGCACGACCAACCACGTGAGCCGTCTCATCGGCGTCTACAACGCCGATGGAACGATGTTCGGGGAACTTGCCTACGTGGCCGGCAGGGCAATCGGGCGAGCCCACTGCGCGCTGTGCGACATCACCCACGGCGCGCTCCGACAGCGACCGGAATGGAACAGTTGCAGCACATCGCTCGGCGTACCCTTCAACACGTTCCACCGCAACGATCAGCCGGACATCGTTCGCACGGCGACGGGTGGCGAGACGCCGATCGTGGTCGCCGAACTCACCTCGGGCGAGATCGTCGCTCTACTCCGGGGTGACGCCCTGGACGCGTGCGCCAAGTCACCGCAACGGTTGATCGAAGCCGTTGAGGCTGCCCTCGATCGATCCGGGCTACAGATCTGACAACTATCTCCAACAGAGATGACCAGTATCTGTATGTTCTGCTTGTCAGATGACTCGGCGAGGTTCATACTCATACAGGTACTTCGAAGCGAGCTGTTCCCCCAACAACCGCTTCGATGGCAACCCTCACGATGTTCCCCCAAACATCTGGGTTACCGGTTGAGAGGCTCCGCTCCCCCAGCGGGGCCTTTCCCGTTTTCGGCCGCGCACGCGCTGGTCGCGAATGTCGGCCGGTACCCGACATGTGATGACAGCGCTCGCTGATGGGCCGCTCAGGGTCTAGATTCGCGGCAGGCGCGCCTGGCCCCCACGTTGGCCAACTCCGACGCCGGAAGGGGACAACATGCGTATCACCGTGCTCGGGGCCGGCTCGTGGGGAACCACGATGGCATCGCTCGTCGCTACCCGCCACGACACGACACTGTGGGCCCGAAATCCCGAGGTTGCGCTCGAGATCAACGAGAACGCGACCAACAACTCCTACCTTGCGGGCTTCTCGCTCCCACCGGAACTGCGGGCATCGACAGATCTCGAAAAGGTTGTGTCGATCGCTCAACTGGTGGTGATGGCGGTGCCGTCGCACGCGTTCCGGCGCACACTCGAAGACATCGCAGACTTCATCCCGCCGTGGATTCCTGTCGTCAGCCTGAGCAAGGGATTCGAACAGGGGACCCTGATGCGGATGACCGAGGTGATCGCCGATGTCCTTCCCGGCAATCCGGCAGCCGCCCTCACCGGCCCCAACATCGCTCGCGAGATCATGGGCGGGAGCGCCGCCGCCGCCGTGGTCGCCACGCCGGACCTCGTTGTCGCCAACGCACTGCAACGCGTGCTCGGTCGTGGTCTGTTCCGGATCTACACCAACCACGACGTGATCGGGTGCGAGGTCGGTGGCGCGCTGAAGAACGTCGTTGCAATTGCCTGCGGCATCGCCCAGGGTCTCTCCGTCGGCGACAACACCCGAGCGGCCGTGATGACCCGTGGACTCGCCGAGTTGGCACGTCTCGGTCAGGCGATGGGCGGCGAGGCGGCGACCTTTTCCGGATTGGCCGGGATGGGCGACCTGATCGTCACCTGCGTCAGTCCTCACAGCCGTAACCGTCACGTCGGTGAACAGCTCGGCATCGGCCGATCGCTCGAGGACATCACCGGCGAGATGAACATGGTGGCCGAAGGACTCACCGCAGCGATTACGGCTCATGACCTTGCCGAGCGCTACAACGTGGACATGCCCGTCTGTTCCGAGATCTATTCCGTGGTCACGGGAGCCATCAGCGCTTCGCATGCGTATGCGGGGTTGCGTCACGCGGGGCATGAGTCGCTGCCCGGATGACGACCGCCGACCGTGCCGACCCCGCCAGCCCGGGTATGGCCGACCCCGCCAGCGAGGGCATAGCCGCACAGCGCGATCAGCAGGACCAGAGCGAGCGTGCAGCGATGCGGGCATTCGTCCAACGTTGCGAGGTGCGCCTCTCCACGATCCACCGCGTCGCGACCGCGTTGCTGTCCGGTGCCGGGATCCTGGTACTCCTGCCCGCTCTGGAACGCGACGCGGTGATCTCGGTCGTGCGCGGGCTGCTTGACGGCCCGCTGGATCTCACCCGGGGCCTGTTGATCGCAGCGGTGCTCTTGTCGATCGTGCTGGCGATGGTGTTGCTGTGGATGGTCGTACTGCAGCTCACCCGGTTCTACTTCCACGCCAATCACATTCGACGCGGAGATACCGAGACCTTCACGCCACGTTTCACCTTGACGAGCCTGCGCCTGCCGATCGACGAACTTGGTCCCGATGCCACCGCCGAGTACGAGACCCTCTTTCGTTCCGCCCAGAACATGGAACTCCTCGTACCCAACAATCAGCGAGCCAGGTCGCGCATCGACCGGCAACTGGCGGCCTACCCGGCACTCGCCGCAGATCAGAACGGCACCGATCGGGCTCGAGCCGATGCACTGCTCGAACTGGCGGCCGCCCGACGTCGTCCACTGCTCGAAGAAGTCGTCAAGATCGAACTCGGCATGGCTCGGCATGTGCTGCGGATGCAGGTGGTGGTGCTGCGCTACGTCAAAGCGTTGCTCGTCGTCGTCGTGACCGTCCTCGCGAACTTCGTTGCTGCTGCCGCCGTAGCCGGCCAAATCCGGTTGACCACCACCGATCTGTTGTGGATCGCAGCGACCTTCGCGATCTGGAGCCCGGCCACGATCCTCGTCGTCACGGCTCCGGTGCGATGGCTCGAGAACCTGCTGCAAGCAGAGGGCGCTCTCGACTCGACGGTTCGCGATGACCCCGAGTTCACCCACCTCGAAGACGTCGCGACGTACATCTCGCTGGTCGCATGGGTCGCTTCGATGGTGGCGTTGATCCTCATCGGGGTCGACAACGACCTGTCGACGCGTGCGCAGATCGGTGCCGCAATCGTCGGCTTTGGGTCAGCGACCATGCTCGCCGTCACGATGTTCCTGTGGCGCGGTCACTCACGACCGTCGACTCGCGACGATGCGGCTCCGCAAACGCCGAACGGGGGGATGTGAACTTCGAGTCAGGACGGCAGGCGCTGCACGACGGTTCCGACGTCGCGGCCATCGCCCGCGAGATCGTCGCCGCGATGACACCCGCCGAGAAGCTGTGGTGCCTCGATGGCGACGCTCCGTTCTGGGCCGGTCTGAC
>JANOEM010000051.1:0-17951 GCA_031413195.1 Actinomycetes bacterium | reverse complement strand
GTTCCCTTGGGTCGTTGCACCCGCTCGGCCAGTTCGCTGACGCTCATCGCCCGTTCAAGCACCAGGTCGAGCAGCAGTTGGCGGAACGGGTCGCCGAGCGCTTTCAGCCGTGTCGGGGTGTCCGCGGAGATCGATTCGGCGAGTTCGTAGTCCAACTCCTGCGAGCGCAGCCCAATGTCCGACATATGTCAAACGATAGGAATATGTCGAGCAAATGCCAACGTCTCACCAGCGTTGGCGATTGGCTGCGATCGGCGCGCCGTTGCCATCGTCCTGGTTGGAGCGGGCTCGGGCGTAGATCGATGTGACGGCATCGAACTTCAGTTGGCGTTCGAAACCGTCGAGCCAGCCGGACAGGCGGGCGAGCAGCGCAAGACCCTCGTTGGCGTCACTCGCGGCTGCGATCGGGTCGTATCCGCCCCGAGTCGTTGGCCGCGACACCGACTTTGGTGCGGGGAAGAGGCGATCGAACTCGGGCTGAACTGATTCAGCTTTGGCAACGAGGAGCGCCTCGCCACGAAAGACCGCGTACGCATCGGAAAGCGCCTTCGCCGCCATCGATTTCTCGTCGATTCGATCGATCGTCGCGTCGATCGCCGCCTTCAGTCGAAGGTACGTACCCGGATCCGCCGCCACATCAGAAAGGGTACAGGCACTCTATAGCGACCGAAATCGCGAGACGGACGCCTACGCGTCGGTGTTGTGAGCGGCCCGTCCGAACGACAGACTCGGACGCTCATGATTGGCGCCGGACAACGACGAGCAAACCCGTCATGAGTGGTCTCCGGCTCCGGCCATGGCAGCGCGCAGCGTTCGACAGATTCACGGCGATCGGCGACGACCAGAGTGACGACGAGAGCGGGAGCGGGGGCGTAAGTGATGGAAACTTCCTCGCCGTAGCGACTCCCGGCGCCGGCAAGACGACCTTCGCCCTGGCCTGTGCCCGCTGGGCGCTCGCCGAACAACGGCGTCGACTGATCGTGGTCGCTCCGACCAGCCACCTGAAGGTGCAGTGGAGCCTCGCCGCACATCGCCTGGGGCTCCAGCTGGATCCGAACTGGACACCGGCAGGCGGTATCGCGAAAGACGTTCACGGCATCGTCACGACGTTTCAACAGGTCGCCACCGGCGACACGGCAACGGTGCTCAAGGGGCTCTCCTACGACGCGTTCGTGATCCTCGACGAACTGCACCACGCCGGCGACGACAAAGCCTGGGGCGATGCGATCCGGCTCGCATTCGCCGGCGCACACCGCCGCCTGTGCCTGTCCGGCACACCCTTTCGCAGCGACACCGCTGCTATCCCGTTCGTGCGCTACGACGACGGCCAAGCCTTTGCCGACTTCGAGTACGGCTACGGCGACGCCCTGCGCGACGGCGGAGTCGTCCGCCCGGTGTACTTCCCCCGAGTCGATGGAAACATGGAGTGGAGCGCCCCGGACGGCTCCGTGCTGTCGGCCTCGTTCCAGGACGAGCTCGCCCGAGATGGGATGAGTCAACGCCTCCGAGCCGCGCTCAGCCTGGATGGCGAATGGCTGCCGCACGTGTTGCAGCAGGGGCACGAACGATTGGCGTACATCCGCGAAACCCATCCTCAAGCGGGTGGGCTCGTGATCGCGATGGACCAGGAGCATGCCCAAGGGATCGCCCGACTGATTCGCCAGCGGTTCTCCACCCCCGCCGAAGTCGTCATCAGCGATGATCCCGATGCGTCGAGGAAGATCACCGAGTTCGCGCATTCGGATGCTCCGTGGCTGGTTTCGGTCCGAATGGTCTCCGAGGGTGTCGACATCCCCCGGCTCCGCGTGGGTGTGTACGCGAGCACGGTCTCGACCGAACTGTTCTTCCGCCAGGCCGTCGGCCGCTTCGTCCGCTGGCAGTCCGGACGCCCGTCACAGAAGGCCTTCGTGTACCTGCCCGACGACGTCAGGCTTCGCACGCACGCGTTCCAGATCATGGAGTCGCGGCAACATGTCCTGCGTCGTTTCGAACCGGGAGACGATCTCGTCGAGACCGGTTTCGCCGAGGAGGACGCTCCATTCGACGAGGTCGCCGAGGATCTCGGTCCCGAACAGCTATCACTGTTCAGCGTGTTGTCAGCCGTTGCGACGGGCGTCCAGATCCATGCGATCAGCCCGTCGGGCGTGTCCGTTCCGTTCGACATGGGCTTCGACATGGGCTTCGATATGGGTTTCGATATGGGTTTCGACGAAGCCGAGCTCGACGAACCAGACTTCGCGAATGATCCGTCGTTGGAGCTTGACCTGCCCGAGATTCCGACTGACGCCGGTTGGACCATCGAGTCAGGTCGAAGCGTGTTCGAGATCAAGGACGAACTCCGCCACAAGAACGCCGACCTGGCCAAGCACCTGGTCGACCTGACGGGCTGGGGGCACGCGCGGGTCAACGGCGAAATGAACCGCCGATCCAACGTCGCCGCGGTCTCGAACGCCACCACCGATCAGCTCGAACGGCGCCTGAGAAAGTCGGCCGAGTGGTTGAATCAGCTCCGGACCCGGCGGCGCTGAACGCTGCGATCAGCCACTCGCAGCAAGCTGAAATCGCCGGTAGGGTTTCGATATGGCGACCTCTGGAGAACACCATCCAGCGTTCGAAGAATACTGCGAGTGCATCTTCGAGCTCCAGGAAGACGATGTCGACGTGATCCAGGCCCGTATCGTCGAGCGACTCCAGGTCAGCCGCCCAGCTGTGTCGGAGATGATCCGTCGGCTGGAGTCCGAGAAGCTGATCACGGTCGCGCACAACAGCATCAAGTTGACCGCTGCCGGAACCACGTTGGCGCAGCAGGTGGTTCGGCGGCACCGCCTCGCCGAGCGGTTCCTCACCGACGTCCTCGGGTTGTCGTGGGCAGAAGCGCATCACGAAGCCGGCCGATGGGAACACGTGATCAGCATGAACGTCGAGATCGCGATGGATCGCCTGCTCGGCAGCCCCACCACCTGCCCACACGGAAACCCGATCCCGGGCAGCTTGTACGAGGCACCGGACTCGCGGCGACTCTCCGATCTCGGTGTCGGTGAAGGCTTCACGGTCAGCCGTATCCCCGAAGAACTGGAGTTCACGCCGGGCCTGCTCGACTTCCTCGAGGGAGCTTCTCTGTTGCCCGGCCGCAGCGGCACCGTGACGGCTTCGTCACCTGACGGCACGATGACGGTCGAGGTCGAAGGTAGCCACGTCGGCGTCGGCGCATTCGCGAGTGCCCGGATCCTCGTCACCGCCTGATAGCGATCTCCATGCGACCCCGAGCTTGCCTGCGACATCGTGCTTCGAACGTCCGCGCCATCGCCCTGAGCGCGATGGTTGTGATCGGGCTCAACAGCTGCGCCTCGACCACCTATGACTCGTCGGTCACCGAGGCTCCCGCTGTCGAAACCACCACCACGCTGCCCACCGGTTCGGCCGCCGAGTTGCTCCCCCGACTGGTCACCGAGATCGGGCTGCTGTCGAACATCATCGGCACCGGAGGCGCCAAGACCGAACAGCTCGCGATCATCACGAACTTGTACGACGCCGTCCGACCCGAGCTCGCCGACACCGACGGCGTTGCGACGCTTTCATTCGACGGCGCAATCGAACTGTGCACGAAGGGCACCACATTCAACAGGCCTGCCGACGCCGATAAGTGCCTTCGCAACGTGAAGGCCTTGGCCGACAGCTACCTCGCCAGCAACCCCTGATCGCCCACGCCGGCAACGAGGTGTGTTCGGGCTGTCAGGGCACGAACGTGCCAGGATGGGCCGATGGCCGCCCCTGCTGACCCGTTCGTCCTGATCGGGCAGCTGACCGACACCCACGTCATGCAATTCGATCCAGATGGTCGATGTCCGGATGAGGTGTGGGTCGACAACAACGGTCGCCTGGAATCGGCGGTTGCGAGCTTGAACCGCGAAGTGCCGGCACTCGCTGCCGTACTGGGCACCGGCGATCTCACCAACTGGGGCCGACCGGCCGAGTACGTCAACCTCGCCGAACTCCTGGAACCGCTCACGGTTCCATTCCTGCCGATCCCCGGCAACCACGACGACCGCGATCTGCTGCGCACGACCTTCCCCGAGATGCCGTGGGTAGACGCAGCCCACGCAAGTTGGGTCACGGTCGTGTCCGGTGTACGCATCGTCGGGCTCGACTCGACGATCCCTGGCCAACCGGGTGCCGATTTCGATGCTGTTCGTGAGGAGTGGCTTCGCTCCGTCCTCGCGGGTGGTCACGACGGGCAGACGTTACTGACGGTGCATCACCCACCATTCGCAACCGGTGTCTCGTGGATGGACCGTGCCGGCTTCATCGGACTCGACCGCCTGACCGCTGTACTCACCGACCATCCCGTTGATCGGGTGTTGAGCGGGCACTTCCACCGGCCGGTGACGTCGACCATCGCCGGGATCCCGGCCCAGGTGTGTCTGTCGACCGTGCAACACGTCGATCTCGATCTCGCACCGGATGCGGGTGTCAGCCTGATCGCCGACCCGGTCGGCTACCAGATCCACCGCATCGACAGCACCAGCATCGTGACTCACACTCGCTACATCGAGACGGGCGCAGAACGGATCATCCCGGACTGGGCCGCTACCTACTGAACCACCTACTGATCCACTTACTGATCGATCATCGCGGCCGGTAAAGGCTGAGCATGAACGATGCTGAGCCGACGTGTGCTGCGGGTGAGGGCCACGTAGAGCGCCCGCAATCCCTGCTGCTCGTCGGCGACGATGGCTGCCGGCTCGACTACCACCACGCCATCCAGTTCCAAGCCTTTGACGACGCTGACAGGCACGACCGTGACCCCGGTCTCGAGCGCGGTGCGGGTCGCTCGGCCGTGTTTGATGCCTGCAGCTTCCAGTGCCCTCGACAGCGCCTCGACCATCGGATCGGGCGCGACGACCGCAATATTGCCGTCGGGTATCTCACGGATCAGGCGAGCCGTCTCGAGGGCTACGGCCTGACCGAGATCGGCCGGGGAACCAACGCTGATGAAGTCGGGTTTGTCGTCGCCGTCGCGAACAGCGGTCGGCGGCCGCAGCGACGGTGTTGCGGCCATCATCACCCGGTTGGCGACGTCCATGATCTGGGCGGGGATGCGGTAACCAACGCTGAGCCCGATGATCCGGCTGCCTTTGCGGTCGGGCAGATGGGTGACGATGTCGGCCCAGTCGTTCGGCGCCAACGGCCCGGTTGCCTGGGCGATGTCTCCGACGACGGTCATCGAGCCGTTCAGCGAACGGCGCGACGCCATCCGGAGTTGCATCGGGGTGAGGTCCTGAACCTCGTCGATCACGATGTGGCCGTAGGTGCGAATCTCGTCGGCTTCCTCGGGTTGGCCGGCTTTGACCGGGCGAGCACCGAGGTAGCTCTTTGCCTCGTCGAGCAGCGCTATATCGGAATCGCTCCAACGCACCATCGCCACGTCGTCGGCGCGGGGCCGGTACAACGACAGGTATTCGTCCTGGCTGAGATGTTTCTCGCCCGCCAGTTTGAGCAGTGCCTTCGAGCCGAACAGGTCGTGGAGAAGGTCCGCAGGGGACAGCACCGGCCACATCCGCTCGAGCGCTTGACGGACCTCGGGCATCTGCCGAATACCGTCTTTCACCTGTGCGGCTGACATGTCTCCATCTCGCCAGGTGGCTGCCATCGCCGCCCACATCTCGCCCTCGACCCACTTGCGGGCCGCGTTGTGTCGCCGGAACCTGCGCTGAGCAGCACGAACGATACGAACAGAATCCTGGGTGGTGAACCGCAGGTATCCGGTTCTGTAGCCAACCACGAGGTCCTCCCGAAGGGGACGTTCGCGATCGGTGACGGCCTTGTCGATGAACAACGACATCCGCAGGTCGCCTTTGGTGCGTGCTGCGAGTTGAGAGTCCGTGCCGCCCCAGTCGACGTCGTGGACGAGATCGGCGAGCACCACCTGTTCGATTCCAGCCTCGCCGAGCGATGGCAGCACCCGCTCGATGTAGCGCAGGAAGACCCGGTTCGGGCCGATGACCAGCACGCCCTGGTCCTCGAGCGGAAAGCGGTAGGTGTACAGCAGGTATGCGGCACGGTGGAGCGCGACGACAGTCTTGCCGGTTCCCGGACCTCCCTGCACGACCAACACACCGGCCTGGGGTGAACGGATGATCTCGTCCTGCTCACCCTGAATCGTTGCGACGATGTCGCCCAACTGCCCGGTTCTCCCACGCTCGAGCACGGCCAGCAGTGTGCTGTAGCCACGGAGTCCGGCGCCACGGCGGGTGTCGAGCCCGTCCTCGTCGCCGACCCCGAGGTGCCCTTCACCGAAGAGTTCGTCTTCGAGCCCGAGCAGCGTTCGCCCCTGCACGGCGAAGTGACGCCGTCTGGCCAACCCCATGGGTTCGCGGCCAGTTGCCCGATAGAACGGCTCGGCAACGGGTGCCCGCCAATCGACGACAACGGGCTCACGGTTGTCGTCGGCAACAGCGAGCCGGCCGATGTGGAAGCTCTCGAACGCGTCGGGGCTCTCGATCATCGGGTCGGCGAGTCGGTCGATCCGACCGAACACCAAGGCGGCGTCACCGAGATCCAATTGGGTCAGGCGGTTCACGACCGTTTCGTCGAACACATCACGTTCGAAGCGCGCCTGCACCGTTCCGCCGAGTTGACCTTCGTGGATGTTACGCAACTTCCACGCGTCAGTTCGGCTGGTTTCGAGGCAGTCGTAGGCGTGATCGATGTACGCCTGTTCTTCAGCGAAATCAGGGTGTTGTTGAGTCATGTGCTTTCAGGGCCGAATCGAGCGGGGGTACTCGAAAAGGTCTGAAAACCCTATCGGGCTACGAGGTTGTCGCGATCCCGCCATCGACGGGAATGACGGCACCCGTAACATACGCGCCGGCCCGGCTCGCGAGGTAGACCGCGACCCCTGCCATGTCGTCGGGGCGACCGATCCGGCCGAGTGGCGACGATTTCGCAATCGAGTCACCGAACGCGGCGAGCGTTGCCGCCATCATCTTGGATTCGAACGGACCTGGGGCGATTGCGTTGACCGTGATGTGCTGCGGCCCGAGCTTGGCGGCAAGTGCTCGGGTCAGATGGTGCACGCCGGCCTTGCTGGCCGCGTACGGGAAGGTGTCCATCGGGTTGACATGAAGGCCGTCGATCGAGCCGATGTTGATCACCCGCGCCGGATCGTCGAACGTGCCGGCCGCACGAAGGTTCGCCAGGAGGGCCTGGGTGAGGAAGAACAACGACTTCAGATTGGTGTCGACCGTTCTGTCCCAGCCCGCCTCGGTGAACTCGTCGATCGGCTGGCCCCATGTCGCACCTGCGTTGTTGACCAGGATGTTGAGCGCTGGAAAACGCTCAGCGACCTCGGCCGCGAGCGCCTTGGTGCCGTCGACGGTGCTCACATCGGCTCGCACCGATTCGATCGGACCGAACTGCGACATCTCGTCGCGGGCGGCGTCGAGTTCGGCCTGCTTGCGCGCGCTGATGATCACCGTCGCGCCGGCATCGAGAAGCCCGCGAGCAATCATCGCGCCGATTCCGCGGCTGCCGCCGGTGACCAGGGCCGTCTTGGCCGAAAGTGAGAACAGATCAGATGACATCGCAAGAGTCTGCCCCACGACACCCGCACAGCCAAGACAACACCGCAGCCAAGACGACAGCACAGATAGCGTTTGGGAGGTTATGACCAACCTCCAGAGCGCACCCTTCATGGCAACCGCACGGGGAGAGCTCAGCAGCCACACCCCGGTCTGGTTCATGAGACAGGCCGGCCGGAGCCTGCCCGAGTACAAAGCTGTTCGTGGCGACGGCAGCATCCTCGGGGCGATCAAGGATCCAGAGCTTGCGGCGCGGATCACGATCCAACCGGTCACGCGATACGGCGTTGACGCCGCAGTGCTGTTCAGCGACATCGTCGTACCTGCGCATGCGATCGGGTTCGGAATCGACGTTGCGCCGGGCACCGGTCCGGTCGCAACCGATCCGTTCCGGACAATCGGCGACCTTGCCCGAGTGCGCCCATTCGAGCCGCTCGTCGACACGCCGTACGTGATCGAGACGGTGCGGATCCTCGCCGCCGAACTGACCGTGCCATTGCTGGCCTTCGCCGGTGCCCCGTTCACCGTCGCCAGCTACCTCATCGAGGGGCGGCCGAGCCGAACCTACGAACACACCAAGGCCCTGATGCACACCGACGAGGGCACATGGCACTTGCTGATGGGTCGACTCGCCGATCATGCAATCGCCTCGATCGGCAGCCAGTTGGACGCCGGTGCGTCCGCGTATCAGCTGTTCGACTCATGGGCCGGCGCACTGAGCAAGGTCGACTACGACCGATTCGCGGCTCCCCATTCTGCCCGGGTGTTCGCCACCCTCCGGTCCACCCACCCTGCGGCGGCGGCCATCCACTTCGGGATCGGCTGCGACCACATCCTCGAGTCGATGTATCAGGCGGGCGCAACCGTCATCGGGCTCGACTGGCGAACCCGAATCGCCGATGCACGGCGTCGTCTCGGCGAACACACTGTGGTCCAGGGCAACCTCGACCCTGCGCTCGTGCTCGCCGGTTGGCCGGTCGCCCGCGAGGGCTGCGACGCGGTGCTCGCCGACAACGCCGGCCACCCCGGGCACATCTTCAACCTCGGACACGGTGTCCAGCCGAACACAGATCCCGGCGTTCTCGAAAACGTCGTCGCCTACGTGCACGAACGGACGAAGCAATGAGCAACTCATCACACGACACACCAAATGACACGCCAGCCGAATCCCGGACGGCAGTCCTGCTCATGGCGTACGGCACACCTCGCACGCCTGCCGAGATCCTGCCCTATTACACCGACATCCGTCGCGGTCGGCCGCCAACCGACGAACAACTCGCCGACCTCATCCGGCGCTACGACGCAATCGGCGGTATCTCACCGTTGGCCCAACGCACCGAGGCTCAACGCGACGCTCTGCAGGCCGCGCTCGACCTGCAAGCACCGGGGCAGTACTTCGTCACACTCGGTCTCAAGCATGCAGCACCGATGATCGAAGCCGCTGTCGAAGACCTCGCAGCAGCCGGCTTCGAGCAGATCGTCGGGCTCGTTCTCGCTCCTCATTTCAGCTCGTTCTCGATTGGTCAGTACATGGATCGAGCCCGAACGGCGAGCGCACCTCACGGAATCGCCGTGTCGGCAATCACCAGTTGGGCGACGGAACCTGCGTTCGTCGACTTCGTCGCTCACGATCTCCGTAGGCGGCTCGACGCCATGCCTGCCGGCACCAAGGTCCTGTTCACCGCTCATTCGCTCCCCCTTCGCATCATCGAAGCCGGCGACCCCTACCCGGACGAACTTCGAGAGACAGCGGAGTTGGTGGCAGCCAAGGCCGGCCTCGGTGACTGGAGCAAGTGGGCGATCGCGTGGCAATCGGCCGGCCGAACCCCGGAACCGTGGATCGGACCGGACATCTTGGAGGTCATCGACGAACTCGGGGCGAGCGAGAACGCAACGGGGGTGCTCGTATCCGCCGTCGGATTCGTGGCCGATCACCTCGAGGTCCTGTTCGACCTCGACATCGAGGCTGCGCACCGCGCTGCAGCCTTGGGTATGGCGTTCGACCGCACGGCGTGCGTCAACGACGACCCGCTGGTGATGGCCGCGCTCGCCACCCGAGTGATCGATATCGACCCGACGAGATGACCAGCGACACGGTTGGCGGCCGTCCGCTGCGACTCACGGTGGTCGGTGGCGGCATCACGGGATTGGCGACGGCATTTCGAATTTCAACGCTTCTGCCGAGGGCCTCGATCACACTCATCGAAGCCGACCAACATCTTGGCGGGAAAATCCGCTCCAGCTCGTTTGCCGGTGTCGAATCGGTCGACGAGGGCGCCGACGCATTCCTGACACGGGTGCCCCACGCGCTCGATCTTGCGGCAGAGTTGGGTCTCGGAGACTCACTCACATCTCCCGCCGTGGCTTCGGCCAACGTGTGGTTCAACGGTCTCCATCCGATCCCGGAAGGCCTGCTCCTCGGTGTGCCGAGCGACCTGCGAAAGTTGGCGCGCACCCGTTTGTTGTCATGGCCGGGCAAGTTGCGGGCTGCGCTCGAGCCGATCCTTCCTGCAACGGGAGTCGCCCAGGACTCCCTCGGCAGGTTGATCCGCAAACGGTTCGGGAAACAGGTCCACGAACGGTTGGTCGATCCGCTCGTCGGCAGCATCTACGCAGCCGACACCGATCACTTCAGCCTCGCCGGCGTCCCCCAGATCCTCGAACTGGCGAGTAACAACCGCAGCCTGCTGATCGGTGCCCGGCGGGCCAGGGCACAGGCAGAGCGGGCCACCAAGACGGGCATGACTGCGGGCCCGATCTTTGCCGCTCCGCTGGCCGGCATGTCTGCACTCACGGACGCCCTCGCCGCCGCTCTGACCGAGCGCGGGGTTGACATCAAGCTTGCAACGACGGTGTCTCGACTTCGCCGCGGCGATTCCGATCGGGGCCGATGGTTGGTTGACGGCCGATCCGCCGACGCCGTCGTGTTGGCAACCCCGGCGCGAGCAACCGCGCCGTTGCTCGCCGATGTCTCAGCCGAAGCGGCCGGAGCGCTGGCGTCGTTCGATCATGCCGGCGTGGTGATGATCACCCTGGCGATCCCCGGCGCAGAGTGGCCGCCTGCGCTGCACGGATCATCCGGCTACCTCGTCCCGAAGCCGGTCCAGGGCTGGGTGACCGCCGTGTCGTTCGCGTCTGCAAAGTGGGCTCACTGGCGCAACGCGGCCGACGACACGTTCCTGCTCCGGATCTCGCTTGGGCGCGATGGTCGCGATCTCACCGGCGAGACCGACGAGGCGTTGCTGCGCGCCACAATCAACGAGGTCGGCGAGCACCTCGGCCTGACCCTGCAGCCGAGCGCGCACCGGATTAGCCGTTGGCCGATGGCCTTCCCCCAGTACAGGCCGGGGCACGCGGCCCGAGTCGCTTCAATCGAGGCCGCCCTGGCGCGCGACGCCCCCGGAGTGTTCGTGGCCGGCGCCAGCTATCACGGGATCGGAATTCCGGCCTGTATCAACCAGGCCAATCTTGCGGCAGCCGCGGTGGCCGAATTCGTCCGGACTGTGCAAGGCTAGGAATCGTGCCAAACCATCGCACTCAGGTCGTCGCGACTGTCGTAGCAACGCTCGTCGGTGTCTCCATCGCTGTGGGCGCACTGATTGCGACCAACGGCGGCGACACCGACGTCGCACAAGCTGTGATGGTGCCGCAAACGTTGCTCGAGACCACGGTTGCGCCGACGCCACCGACAACGGCAGCGCCGACAACAACGGCTGAGCCGACAACCACAATTGCCCTGACCACGACCACCATTGTCGAGACGACGGTTCCGCCGACCAGCACCACCACGACAACCGTGCCTGTCACGGCACCCGCGCCGATCCCGGTGCCGGTTGCGCCGCCGGCCGACACACGCGGACAAGAGCCGATCGTCGAGCTCGGATCGATCGAGATTCCCAGGATCGGTCTCGCAGCCTCGATGTTCGAAGGCATCCGGCTGACCACCCTCGACAGAGGTCCGGGACACTGGCCGGGAACCGCAATGCCGGGTTCGACCGGCAACGTCGTGGTCGCCGGCCACCGAACCAGTCACAGCAAACCCTTCCGACACCTCGATCAACTCGCCGTCGGCGACGAGGTGATCTTCAACACGGTCGACGGACGCTTCGTCTACTTGGTCACGAGCACCGAGATCGTGACACCCGACGCGGTCCGGATCATCGACCAGACACCGGACCAAACGGCAACGCTGTTCGCCTGCCATCCGGTCGGTTCGACGAAACAACGAATCGTCATCCACCTGGCCCTCGCGACCTCCTGACGACTCCGACGCGCGGATAGCGTCTCCGGCCGATGCGCCGACTCCGACCGCCCAGGAAGCAATCGGCGCTCGCGGTGATCAGCGGGCTGCTCGTCGCCTCGTCCCTTCCGCCGTGGGGACTCTGGCCGATGGCGTTCGTCGGAATCATCGTCTTCGAGCTTTCGCTGGGCGAGGCGCCGAGCAGATCGGTCCGATTCAGATCCGGCTGGCTGTTCGGCGCCGGCTGGTTGTTCCCGGGGATGGTCTGGATGTGGTTCCTCACGGCCCCCGGATATCTCGCAGCGGCATCGATGTTCGCCGCGTTTCACGGGGTCGCTGCGATGATCGCCCCAATCGGTGCCTGGCGAGTGATCGGGCGACCGTTGGCGCACACCCTGGCCGAAGCGCTGAGGTTCTGCTTCCCGTTCGGCGGAGTACCGCTCGCGAGTCTCGCGATCGGCCAGAGCAACGGACCTTTCGTCGGTGTCGTTCGGGTAGGAGGAGCGCTGCTGCTCACCTGGCTCACGTTCCAGATCGGCTTTGCGCTTGCCGGTCCGGCGCCGGGTGTGCCGAAGTTCGCCAAGAGCCGGCGCCCAGGATCGGTCGGTGCACCCCATGGCATCTACGCCTTGGGTGTCGTGGTCGCAATGATGATCATCGCCGCCGTTGCTCCGTCTGGAGAGGACACCGGACGCTCGTTGCGTGTCGCTGCTGTGCAGGGTGGGGGCCGCCAGGGCACTCGCGCCGCGAGTGTTGTTCGATGCGGGCCCGACGGTGTACCGGTGGAGTCCGAAGCCGACGGGCAAGCCACCGGGTCACGATGCGTGACGCTTCGTCACCTCGCTGCGACCAGCACGCTGATACCTTCGGAAGGCGTGGATGTCGTGTTGTGGCCCGAGAACGTTGTCGACGTGGACGAGTTCAGCACCAGTACGGAGTTCGGCGAGGTAGCCCTCGAAGCGAAACGCCTCGACGCGACGTTCCTGGTTGGTGTCACCGAAGAGACCACCGACAACCGCTTCACGAACGCCCAAGTCGTGGTCACATCGACAGGCGAGTACACGGATCGATACGAGAAGGTTCGGCGCGTTCCGTTCGGCGAGTACGTCCCGATGCGTGGGTTGCTCGAAGCATTGGGGGCGCCGACCAACCTGGTGCCCCGGAATGCTGTCGCCGGAACGGACCCGGCCTATCTCACCCTTCCCGACGGCACGCGCATCGCCGTCGTGATCTCTTGGGAGGTCTTCTTCGGAGGTAGGGCGCGCGACGGCGTCAGTCACGGTGGGCAGATGATCGTCAACCCCACCAATGGCTCCAGCTACACCTGGACCATCCTGCAAACACAGCAGGTCGCTTCGTCGCGCCTGCGCGCGATCGAGACCGGCCGGTGGGTGGTTCAGGCAGCGCCTACGGGGTTCTCAGCGTTCATTTCGTCTGACGGCGACGTAATCGTCCGTACCGCGATCAGCGAGCAGACGGTCATCGTCCACGATGTCGAGCTCCGCACAGGCGACACCTGGTACGTGTCGATCGGTGACATACCGTGGGTCGTGCTGGCTGCGGCGGTGCTCGCCGTGGCATTGTGGCGAAGCGGCGGCCTGAAACGCCGCCAGGGATCGACCGCCACCGGAGATGCCGGCGCCACCGGAGATGCTGGAGACACCGGAGACACCGGAGACACCGGAGATGCCGGCGACGAGCCGGTCATGGAAGTTCGATCATCACCGTGACCGGCCCGTCGTTGACGAGGGCCACCATCATCTCGGTCCGGAACCGACCCGCGGCCACGACAGCACCAAGTCGTCGGAGCTCGTCGATGACGACCTCGATCAACGGTTCGGCATGCTCGGGCCGCGCAGCTCTGACGTAGCTCGGGCGACGCCCGGCCGAGGTGTCCGCGTACAACGTGAACTGGCTGACGATCAGGATCTCACGGTTCATGTCTGCCGCCGACAGGTTCATCACTCCGTCGTCGTCATCGATCACTCGCAGGTTCCAGATCTTGTCGGCGAGCTTGCGCGCGACGGCCTCGGTGTCGGTGTGGGTGGCTCCGACGAGGACGCACAGACCGGCGCCGATCGCGCCGACGACCTCGCCGTGCACTGTCACCGACGCCTCCTGGACTCGTTGCACCAGACCACGCATGACCCGATCCTTGCAGTCTCGATCCTTGCAGCCAAGTGGACAAGATTCGAATGGAACGGGCGGCGACGAGCAGACTGCACCGATGGCCGGACTGCAGGGCGGGATCGAATTGAGTGCCGGCCGGGCCAAGTGCACGGTCAGCCCGGCCGACGGTGGGCGACTGGCGTCGCTGCGGATCAGCGGCCGCGAGATCCTTCGATCGAAGGATGGTCATGACCACCCGATGGAATGGGGCTGTTACCCCATGGCGCCGTGGGTCGGCCGTGTTCGTGAAGGGTCCTTTCGGTTCGATGGGACACGTCATCAGCTTCATCTCGGGATGCCTCCGCACGCGATCCACGGGACCGTGTACACCCAGCGGTGGACGGTCACCGATGTCGACGATCGCGGCGTGTCGATGTCGTGCCCGCTCGGCGACCAATGGCCGTTCGGCGGCACAGCCCACCAACGGATCGAACTCGCTGACGATCTGTTGCGGTGCACTCTGTCGGTGATCGCCGATCACCGTTCGATGCCGGTCCAGGTCGGATGGCATCCATGGTTCGTCAAGCCCACAGACGCGACCTTGCACTTCGCCCGGATGTACGAACGCGACGCCAGCGGAATTCCCACCGGGCAGTTGATCGATCCGCCACCGGGCCCATGGGACGACTGCTTCGTCGGGCCGCTTGCCCCGATCGAGCTCCGCTACCAAGGCGGCTCAGCTGGCGCGGATGGCGGCGCGGATGGCGGCGCCGGCTGCGACGTGATCGTCACCGTCGAGAGCGACGCGGATCACTGGGTGATCTACGACCAACCCGCCGACGCAACGTGTGTCGAGCCTCAGAGCGGTCCCCCGGATGGCTTCACGTTGCACCCGGATCGGCTCGATCCTGGGGGTTCGATTTCGAGATGGATGACCATCGGCTGGCGCCCGATTGTCGATTCCGAACCCGTGTTACATGTTGGGTTACATGTTGGCGAAACAGGCGAGCCAGATACCGACCGGTAACGGAGCCAGATAGCGTCAACGTCCATGTCTCCAGCGACGGACCCGAACGGGCCGCTCCGCATTGCCTATCTCACCTACCGAGGCAAGCCTCACGTCGGTGGCCAGGGCGTGTACACCCGTCATCTCACCAAAGCTCTCGCCGACCTCGGTCACGAGATCGAGGTCTTCGCCGGTCAGCCCTACCCGATCCTGGACGAGCGGGTGCCGATGCACAAGTTGCCCAGCCTCGACATCTTCAACGATCAGTACCCTGGCCGTCTGCCTGCCTACTGGGAGATGAAGAGCAAAGAAGACGTGCTCGAGACGTTGCAATACCTGACCGGTACGTTCAGCGAACCGTTGGCATTCAGCGCCCGTGCGTTCAAAGAGCTGAAGCGCCGAACTCGCGACTTCGACCTCGTCCACGACAACCAATGCCTCGGCTACAGCATCTTGTCGATCGAGAAGATCATTCCGACCATCGTCACGTTGCACCATCCGATCACCAAGGACCGCGAACTCGAAATGAGCCATGCGCCGAACTGGCGCAAGCGCCGTAGCGTCGGTCGCTGGTACGGGTTCGTCAAGATGCAGGGCCGCGTCGCGAGTCGTCTGCCACGAATCGTCGTCGTCAGCGAGAACAGCATCAAGGACATCAACGCCGATATGGGGGTCAGCCTCGATCGGATGCGTCTCGTGCCGGTCGGGGTCGACCCGGATCTGTTCAGACCACAGCCCGAGGTGCAACGCATCCCTGGCCGCCTGATCACAACGGCCTCGGCTGATGTCGCGCTGAAGGGCTTGTCCTACCTGCTCGAGGCAATGGCCAAGTTGCGTACCGAGCGCGACGTCACCCTGACCATCATCGGCAAGCCCCGCGCGGGTCACAGCAACGATCTGATCGATCGCCTCGGCCTCCGCCCGCACATCAACTTCGTCAGCGGCGTCACCGATGAACGTATCGTCGAGTTGTACGCCGAGGCCGAACTCGCTGTCGTGCCGAGCCTGTACGAAGGGTTCAGCCTGCCGGCGATCGAGGCAATGTGTACCGGGACACCACTCGTTGCAACAGACGGTGGCGCGCTCCCCGAGGTCACCGGCAAAGACGGTGAGACCGTCTTCCAATGCAAAGCCGGCGATGCCGAGGGGCTCGCGGCCCAGATCCGGCTGGCGTTGGACAACCACGATCTCCGCGCCCGTATCGGCGCAGCAGGTCGTGAGCGCGTCGTCGAACGCTGGAGCTGGAACCACTGCGCAAAGCTCACAGTCGAGCAGTACCGCGAAGTCCTGGCGATGCCGGACAACGTTGCCAAGCTCCGCAAGAACGGCCGGATCAAGTAGCCAATGCTGACGATCCGTTTCGACAAGCTCGGGCTTCAACCGGGTGACCTGGTGCTCGACGTCGGTGCGGGTTTCGGGCGTCACTGCTTCGAGGTCGCTCGACGCGGAGCGCGGGTGGTTGCCCTGGATTATGCCGCCGACGAAGTCCTCGGGACGCGGGCAACCCTCGGCGGGATGGTCGCCGCCGGCGAGATCTCGATCGACAACTATGTCGGAGTCTTGCGCGGGGACGCGACGACGCTGCCTTTTTCGGATGGCACATTCGACCGGGTGATCACGAGCGAGGTGCTCGAACACATCCAGAACGACGTGGGTGCAATCGCCGAGATGGTTCGCGTCCTGAAGCCTGGCGGCACGTTCGCGGGCACCGTTCCGACGTGGTTCCCGGAAAAGATCAACTGGATCCTCAGCGACGAGTACCACGCGCCGAAGTCGGTGGGAGGTCATGTCCGCATCTACAGCGAAACCGAACTCACTGCCAAGCTCCGATCCGCCGGCCTCGACATCACCGGCAGCCATCATGCCCATGCGCTGCACTCGCCCTACTGGTGGTTGAAATGCGCCGTCGGCCCCGGCCGTGACGACAGCAAGATGGTCAACGCGTACAAGAAGTTTCTCGAGTGGGACATCATCAAGGGTCCCAAGGTCACCCGCGTTGCCGATCGCGTCCTCAATCCCGTGCTCGGCAAAAGCCTCGCTGTGTACGGCACGAAGCCTGCTCTGGTCGGGGCGACCGCATGAGCCGTCTGCCTCACATCGACGATGTGATCTCGTCCGAGGAACTCATTCGGACCGCGGAGTCGATCAGCGCGCTCCAACTCTCCACGGGCATGATCCCATGGTTCGAGAACGGTCACTGCGACCCATGGAACCACGTCGAGACGGCCATGGCACTGGACATCGCGGGGATGCACACCCCCGCCGAACGCGCCTACGAGTGGTTGGTCGACATCCAAGGCGACGAGGGTTCGTGGAACAACTACTACCTGCCAGACGGCACGGTGGAAGACGTGAAGCTCGACACCAACGTCTGTGCGTACGTCGCAACCGGTGTGTGGCATCACTGGTTGTGCACCTGGGATCGCGGTTTCGTCGACCACCTTTGGCCCACAGTCGAGCGGGCGCTCGATTGGGTACTGTCGATGCGGCGTCCCGACGGCACCATCTTGTGGGCGGTCGAACCAGACGCAAAACCCTGGGACTACGCCCTGCTCACCGGGTCGAGCAGCATCATGCATTCGCTCGAATGTGGCGCGATGCTTGCCGACTTGATCAACGAACCTCGCCCGGATTGGTCGTCAGGAGCACACGATCTGCGCGAGGTGATCGCATCGAGATTTGACACGGCATTCGAACCGAAGACTCGGTGGGCGATGGACTGGTACTACCCGGTGCTGACGGGCGCAATGACCGGCGAGCAGGCCAAGTCTCGGATGAATGATGGATGGGATACGTTCGCGATGGAGGGCAAGGGCATCCGGTGTGTCAGCGACGAACCATGGGTGACCGCATCCGAGACCGCAGAGTGCTCGCTGTCGTTCACGGCGATCGGCGATCTCGCGACCGCGACCGACCTGCTTCGTTGGACTCGGGCCCATCGATGTGACGACGGCGCCTACAGCACCGGCATCGTCTATCCATCGCTCGAACGGTTCCCGACCGGGGAGCGATCCGC
>JANOEM010000050.1:0-12950 GCA_031413195.1 Actinomycetes bacterium | reverse complement strand
CACCCACAAGTCGATCGAGGAGATCGCCACCACCATCCTGCGCGATATCCGGCCGGACCGGCTGATCTATTGAGCCGGGCGCGCCGGCAAGCCCTGGCGCATCGATTCGTAGAGGCAGATCGCCGCAGCGGCGGCGACGTTGAGCGACTCCTCGCCGCCCGGCTGCGGGATGCGCAAGACCTGGGTGCAGCGCGCGCGCACAGCGGCTGCCAGGCCCTGCCCTTCATGCCCCAGCACCCAGGCACAGGGGTTGGGCAAGGGCGCACCGCCCAGCCAATGTTCGGTGTCAAGCGCAGTGCCCACCAGGGGCAATTGCAGTTGCACCAGGTCATCGGCCTGCAGTCCCTCGACCAGGCGCAGCTGCAGGGCTCGTCATTGCGAACCGTCGCGAGCCGCAGCCAAATCGTCTCCTGCAACTGGAAGGTCGCCGTCGAAGCGTTCCTGGAGGTGTACCACTTCCGCCACATCCACAGCCGCAACGGCTCGACCCAACTCGACAGCCGCGGCGCAACCATGGGTTTGCTGCCGAACGGTGCATCGCGGATGATCACGCCCTTCAGCGCAACGGCGTGCGCGGCCCTTGGAATGGGCGGATGGGATGACTGGCAGCACTTCACGGCGCCGGGCTTCACCGACATCTCGACGGTCAGCGACATCGTTCGTAGCACGAGCTCGGCGTACTCGATCTTCCCCAATCTGATCACCCCGATCGCCGCCTACGGCTTTCCATTCATCACCTTCTGGCCGATCGATCCGGGCACGACCCGTGTCACGTGGACGCACTATGCGCCGATCGACTTCGACCCGGCGGACGGACTACCGGATGTGTGGCAGAAGCGGATGGAGACCTTCAGCCAGATCATGGGCGAGGACTTCGCGAATCTCGCGCCGATGCAACGTTCGTTGCGATCGCCAGCAATGCGCGGCATCCCGATCAACTACCAGGAGCGGCGGATCTGGCACTTCAACGAGCAGATCGACCGAACCATCGGCATCGACCGGATACCGGCACACTTGCGCGTCGAGCAACTGCTCGGCGAGCGGGTTGAACGATGAGCAGCACCGCGATCGTGCGTCTACCGGGTCGGTTGGACCACTTCGGTGTTCCCCTCGCGCCACATCGACACCAGGCGACGGTGCGCGATTCGCCAGCCCACGTCGGTGCGTACGAGGGTGTCTTCGTACCGACCACCGACCACGAAGTTGTCGGAGCCGAACGCGGCGGCGCGTGTGTGCTGGGCATGGAAGTAGCAGCGGCTCGTCGCGTTGTCGCCTTCGACATCGACCTGATGATTGGACACCATGTGCTGGCTGTCGTCGAGCGGCCCGAGCACTTGCTTGACTCGAGCTTTGATCGCATCGATCCCTTCCAACGCCGCACCCAGTTCGGCGGTCGCATCAGCGAGAAAGACATGATCGAGGGCAGTCCAGTCGCGGGTGTCGAGCGCCCAGCAGTATGCGATGGTGAGATCGGTGATCGCGAGGCGATCCTCGATTGTCGGAGTGGCCATCACGTGAACCTACAGGCCGAACAGTGACTGACTCGCCGTTGGGGTGCCCTGTGCAGATCGCGTATGCGGTCACCGATCTCGACTCGGCCACCCGGACCTTCGCCGAGTCGACCGGGGCCGGCCCGTTCTTCGTCGCCGAACACATCCCGCTCGAACACGCCCGAGTCAACGGCGTGGTCGGGTCCTTCGATCATTCATCGGCGTATGGGCAGTGGGGCGACGTCATGGTGGAACTCGTCGTCGAGCACACGCCGCCGCTGGTCACGCCGACCCATGGGGTGCACCACATGGCGTTCATGGTCGACGATCTCGCCGCGGCGACCTCGTGGTGTTTCGGTCGGGGATGGCCGGAGATCCTGTTTGCGCGCACGGCATCGGGGCAGGAGTTCGCATTCTGCGATGCTCGCGATGACCTCGGTCATCTTGTCGAACTGTACGAACCGACCGAACGGCTGGTCGCATTCTACGAGATGGTTGCGCGGGCAGCTCACCGCAACGCGAGCCACCAGGGCGCGATCTGGGCGGCGAAGCGGGACGAATAGCGACGGGTCAGCTCATCGGCCTCCGCCAGGGGTTGCTGGCCGTCGGTCGGCGCAAGGTCGCTCGCGCCCTGAACGGGATCGAGCCATTCGAGTCGGATCGACTCGACGACCTGCCCGATTCGGGGCGATGCGGACTCGTGGTGATCGCTCGTTTGATGCTCGATGAACGCCCGAAAATCGTCGAAGGCGAGCAGCGTGTAGTAACACCGCGGTTCCGCTGCCCGCCAATACTCGTAGCGCCTGACCGTCGATTCGGTGGCGTGCGTCGCGCTGAACAGCTCGCGAGCGATCGATTCGAAACGGCTCTCGGCGCCTTCGACGACTCGAATGTGGGCGAGCAGGGTCGCCATCAGCCGAGCCGTCCGCCCGCGAACCAGTTCTCGAACATCGGTCTCAGGAAGCTGGACACCAGTTCGACGATCAGGCCACTCGGTGGCTGGACGTAGGTGAACGCACCGTATCCATCCTTCGGCCCGCGCTGGCCGAGCAGGACCACCCACCCGCGATCGACCATCGCTCGTGTCTCGGTTGCCACATCGTCGCTCCAGACGCCGATGTGATGCACACCAGGTCGAGTGGTTCCGTCCCAGATCGATCCGGGGGCTCCCTGCAACAACTCGACATGTTGGGGTCCTTCGGCGGAATACGTGAACCGGAGAGCGATCGACGTCTCACCCTGGTCTGGCAGCCAGACCGCTTGCTCGCGCTGCTGCGGTTCGCACCATGTGAGGCCGAGTGCCGGCCCGATCTCGGACATCGCCGTGTCGAGGTCGGGAACCAGAACGCCGTGGTGGTAGCACCTCGAATAGTCGACCATCAGATTGCTCGATTCTGCCCGGCCCAATACGGAGCACGAAGAGGTTGCTTCTGGATCTTGCCAGTGGCCGTACGCGGAATGGCTTCGACAAAGTCGATCGAGCGAGGAGCCTTGTAACCCGCCAGCAACGTCCGGCAATGCGCGATCAACTCGGCGACGAGTTCGTCGGATGCTTCGTGACCGGGGACGACCTGGACGATCGCCTTGACGCTCTCGCCGAACTCGTCGTCGGGAACCCCGATGACGGCGACGTCGGCGACTGCCGGATGCCCGGCCAGTGCCCCTTCGATCTCGGCCGGGTAGATGTTGACTCCCCCGCTGATGATCATGTCGATCTTGCGATCGGAGAGCCAGAGAAAGCCGTCTTGATCGAGGTAGCCGACATCACCCGTCGTGAAAACCCCCGGTTCCCGATGCGCGGCGGCGGTCTTGTCGTCGTCGTTGTGGTACGAGAAGTCAGTGCCCATCCGGTTCCGGAAGTAGAGCGTGCCCGGGGCACCGATCGCGGCCGGCTGCTCGTCATCGCCGACGACGATGATTTCGATGCTGGCCAGCGGCTTGCCGACACTGCCACCCTTTTCGAGCCAGTCAGCCGACGACACCGTGGTGATGATCGAGCCTTCGGTCGACCCGTAGTACTCGGTGATCTTGGGTCCCCACCACTCGATCAGGGCACGCTTCACCCCTGGCGGGCACGGCGCTGCCCCATGCCACACCGCCACCAACGACGAGCCGTCGAAGCGGGCCTTGACGTCACCCGGGAGATCGAGCATCCGCTTCATCTGCGTCGGTACGAGATGCATGTTCGTCACCTGATGACGGTCGATCAGCTCGAGTGCTTCGGCGGAGTCATATCGATGCTGCATCACGACCGACGATCCGCCGAGCATCGGCAGGAACGAAAAGGCCCACTGGGCCGAGTGGTACACCGGCCCGCACAGCAGGGTTCGGCCGGGGACGGGAAGGAACTGACCGAATCCGGCGGCGATCAACTGCATGATCTCCGGGCCGAGGTCACCCCCGCCTGCAAGCGCGCCGCGAACGCCCTTCGGTCTCCCGGTTGTACCCGACGTGTAGAACATCGGGCCGCCGAGGCGCTGCTCGCTCGGCTCGGAGTCATCGGCGCCGTCGATCATCGACTGGAACGACACGAATCGGGGGTCCTCGCGAATCGGGTCGAGCCCGACCGGGTCGTCGCCTTCGATTCCAACGACGAGTTCGACTCCGGCCGACCGCTTGTCGGCGAGCGCGATCGCGACCTGATCGACGTACCGATCGTCAACAATTACCGCCCGCGGCGCGGCATCTTCGAAGACATATGCGAGTTCGTCGGCGACCCAGTGCCAGTTGACCGGCACGTACGTCCAGCCACCGTGCGAACAAGCGAGCGCGATCTCGAACCACTCGCGACTATTGCCGGCGATCAGGGCGACCGTGTCACCGGTAGCGAGACCCGACGCACGAAGCGCGTTGACGATTCGGTTCACACGTTGATCGAGGTCGCTCCAGGTCGTGGAACCGCGGTCGTCGATCAACGCGATCTCATCGCCGTGCTCCAGCGCGATCGCAGCGGTCAGAAAAGCCATGTCATGCCCTCATCTCTCTCTTCTCAACTCTGGTCATCGGTCAACCGTTATCGGTCAACCATCATCGGTCAACCATTGCGACCGATCGGGTACCACTCGACATCGAAATCCTGCTGGCCTGCCACTTTCAGCACGCGCTCGGCGATCAACCAGGTTTGGGCCTGATGAACGAAACGATCGTGATAGCGGGCATAGAGCAAAGCGTCTGGGGTCTCGTCACGGTACCGATGCCATGCCATCAGGTAGGTGATCACCGACGCGGACTGCCCATCGGCGGCGAAGCTGATCTCGATGTTCGACACGTGGTGGCTCGTCGCCGCAAACCGGGGCAACCCACGAGCGAGCCGGCGAGCGAGGCTCGCTGATCCATGCGTCGGCTCACCGAGGCCGGGTCCGTAATCGACGAGACAGTCGACGGTGAACAGTTCGGCTACCGAGTCAACGTCGATGGTGTCGACGCCGCGACAATAGGCATGGATCACGTCGGCTATGGCCTGCCGATCGATCAGGGCTTGCAGAGGATCCTGGGCCATGGAGGCAGCCTCGCGGGTTCGGGTTGACGTCAGCGCGACAGGATCGTCACGCCGGAAATGCCGGGGGCCCCGTACACGTGGGTATATGCGGTCTTGGGCTCGTTCGGCACCTGACGGATACCTGCATCGCCGCGCAACTGAAGCACGTTCTCGAACACCTGGCGCAGACCGGACGCTCCGATCGGCTCGCCGTTGGCGAGACATCCACCGTCGGTGTTGACCGGGAAACGGCCGCCGATCTCGGTTTCGCCGTTCTGGATCATCTGCTCTTGTTCGCCGTGTTCGCAAAAGCCGTTCTCGGCCATGTGCATCACTTCGGCGCCGGATTCGGTGTCTTGCAGTTGGGCAAGGTCGATGTCGTCCGGACCGATCCCGGCCATCTCGAATGCCGCCTTGGAGGCGTCGACCGTCGGGCCTGCATTGTGCTCGAGCGCGATGGACGGAGCGAGCACTTCGAAACTGCCGAAGCGGCGAGACCGCACGACCGTTGCATTGAGGAAGATCGGCCGATCGGTGTAGTTGTGGGCCTTGTCGGCCCTGGCGAGAATCAGTGCGACACCACCTTCGCCAGGCGAGCAGAACATGTACTGCGTCAGCGGGTACGACAGCATCGCGGACTCGAGGACCTCTTCTTCGGACAGCGGCTTGCGCCGCCACGCCATCGGGTTCTGCGCGCCGTTACGGAAGGCCTTGGCCGAGACCTTGGCCAACGTGTTCTGAGTGATGCCGTACTCGTGCATGTACCGATTGATCTTCATCCCGAAGAACTGCGTCGTCAGGGCCATCCCGCTCGCCCCGTACCAATCACCGAGTCCGGCGCCGCGGGTGTTGACCCGGAACGCGCCGCGCTCGTGCTTGTCGAAGCCGATCGCAATACCGAGATCGAAGACCTCGGCCTTGATCGTGTTGTAGGCGCTGAACAATGCAGAGCCACCGGTCGCGCATCCGTTGGCGACGTTGATGAATTGCAACCCGGTGAGGCCGAGTTGGGACACCATCGTGTCCGGCGCGCCGGCCGCAGCCGAGCCCCCGAATGCGAACTGCATGTCTTCCCACTTGAGCCCGGCGTCGGCCAGGGCGCGCCTGACCGCGATGACTCCCTGGTCCATCCCGGAGAGGTCGTCGTGACGACCGAACTCGTGCATCCCGATACCGACAATTGCGACGTCGTCACGCATTGGCTGATCCTTTCGATTCCTGATCTGATGTTTCTTGGCTCGCCGCTTCGCCGACCGGTCGGAACGCGAACGTCATCACTTCGTTACCGTCGGCGTCAGTGGTCAAGGGGATGACGACCAACTCCATCTCCATCCCGATCGACAACTGATCGGGATCGGCGACGGTGAGCCGGGCCTCGACCTTGACCTCGCCCGGCAATTCGACGTAGCCGACGCCGAATGGTTGGAAGTGGGCCGGGTCGGTGGCACCGATGAAGGGCGGAGCCTTCGGCGGGAAGCCCTGCACGGTCCAGGTCCACAGCGTTCCACGCCGGCCGAGTTCGACCGTCTCGGTGCTGCTCCCGGTGCACTTGGGGCATCCCGATTGGGTCGGGAACATGTAGTTGCCACAATCCGTGCAACGGCTACCGATCAGATGCGGATCGGCCGAAGGCCACGTGAAGATCCCTTCGCTGACTGCTGTTTGAGTCGCCACATGTCCTCGCTATCGATCGTGCCTGAGCGTCGTCGGATCGGACTGTAATACGCACCGAGCTCGCAAAAGTCATCAGACGATCAATTAATCCTCGCAGGCATCACCGCTGACGATCCGGCGGAAGCCGTCGGCGATGCGGCGAACGTGGGTCGCCGGGTCGAGCCAACCCTGCTTGCTGCAGACTTCGAGCGACAACGGCACGGCGCACCCAGTCGATCGAATCGCTGCGATGAACCGAGCAACGTCGAACTCGCCGGACCCCGGGGCGACTCTGTTCTCGAGGCAATCGGTGTAGTAATCAGGATCATCCGGCACGAGTGGCCCGTCGCTCAGCTGCACCCCGGTGATCATGTGACCGGGCAGCGCCGCGATGGCTGCCAAGTCGTTGGCGCCGCGCTGGTGATGCCAGATGTCGACGCAGATCCCGCCGTTGTCCCGCGCTGCCGCCTCGACGATGGCGAAGGCGTCATTGACCGACACGATGTCAGTGAACGGCAGGAACTCCAGGCCGACGACCAGGCCGTGTTCGCCGGCACGGTCGCAGAGTGCCCCGAACGCGGCTGCGGCAGCCTTCAGCGGCATCTGCGCGGACCCGATCGCCTGTAGGTACCGGCACCCGAACTCGTCGGCCATCCGCCACGCGATCTGCTCCATCTTAAACGCTCTCGTCCCGCCGATTCCATCACCACCGAGGCCAGGGATCACCTCGATCTCTGCCAGTGTGACGCCTTCCGCTTCGAGCAGTTCGCGGAGACCGTGAGGCGCAAATCCGTCTCGCTCGAGTTGCTCGTACTGCCCGACGTAGAGCCCGATCGCGGAGAACCCGGCTGCGGCAGCCAAACGAACGCGGTCCTCGATCGGGTGAGCGCGCGCGAGGCTGAAGTGACTGAGCACGAGTTCGTCCTGAGCCGTACCGGGGTGCTTATGTTGCGTCACGCGCCAAGTCTCACACGGTCTCACACGGTCTCACCTGGCCGCGGCGCACCACAACGATCACGGGGAGTTTCAGTCATGACAGGTCGGCTCGAAGGCAAAGTTGCGGTCATCACGGGGGGTGCGAGCGGCATCGGTGAGGGAACCGTGCGGCGATTCGTCGCGGAGGGCGCATCGGTGGTGATCGCCGATCTGCAGCGAGAGCCCGGCGAAGCGCTCGCTGCCGAACTCGGGTCGGCGACCCGGTTCATCACGACCGACGTGTGTAGCGAGAGCGACATCGCAGCAGCGGTCGACCTCGCCGTCAGCGAGTTCGGTCGGCTCGACGTGATGTTCAACAACGCGGGAATCGTCGGCGCGATCGGGCCCATATCGACGACCCCGGTCGAGGCATGGGACAAGACCGTTGCGATCTTGATGCGGGGCGTGTTCCTCGGCATCAAACATGCCGCTCGCGTCATGGTGCCGCAGGGTTCGGGTGCGATCATCTCCACCTCCAGCACGGCAGGCATCATGGGTGGACTCGGCCCGCATTGCTACACGGCGTGCAAGCACGCGGTCATCGGGCTGACCAAGTCGGCAGCATCCGAGCTCGGCTCCAGCGGCATCCGGGTCAACGCGATCTCGCCCGGCAACACGGTGACGGCGATGACGTCGGCTGTGATGACCGGCGATCCGAACGCGACGGATGCGACAGAACGCCAGATCGCCTCGACGTCGAACCTCGGTATCGCCGGACACCCCGAAGACATCGCCAACGCCGCCCTTTACCTCGCGAGCGACGAAGCCAGGTATGTCTCCGGGCACACCCTGATCGTCGACGCCGGCCAGACCACCAACGGCGGCAGTTCACGCTTCCACCAGCGCTCCAACAAGTTGCTCCGCGAGGCCGGTCGCTCCGAGTAATGGTGCGCTGGCCCGACGTCGGTCAGAGCCTGGGATCGACCAACACCTTGGTCTGATCCGACTGTCCACTCGCCAGGTCTTCGAGCGCGTCGGCAAGGTCGGCGAGCCCGACGGTGGAGGTGTGCATCGGCTCGACCCTGACACGACCATCGGCGATCATCGCCATGCTCATCTCGAACTCCTCGTGGAAGTAGGCGAGCGATGAGGTGACGGAGATCTCCTTGACGAGCCACGACCCGGGGTTGATCGATGCGTCTTGATCCGCGAGCCCGATCAGGCACATCGATCCGCCGCGACGAGCAAGATCGACGGCTGCCTGGATCGCGAACGGGCGGCCGACGCATTCGAACACGATGTCGGCGCCCAAACCGTGGGAGTGCTCTTTGATCAGTTGATCCGCAGCCGCACCGGGCTCGACGACATCGTGCGCGCCAAGCGCCAGTGCAAGCTCTCGCCGGCGCTCGTTCGGCTCGACCACGATGACCCTGCTCGCGCCCGCTGCACGGACCCACTGCATCGTGCCCAACCCGATCGGCCCGGCGCCTTGGACCACTGCCACGTCGCCCAGCCTGAGTCCGCTCATCCGGACGGCGTGGAACGCCACGGTCACCGGCTCGACCTGGGCCGCCTGCGCGTCCGTGAGCAGCGGATTCGTGTGCACGATGCGCGAAGCAGCGACCGCGATCCGAGGTGCAAACCCGCCGTGGAGCGGAGCGTCGGGACCGCGTCCGAGCATCGAGAAAAAGGCGACCTGACAGCGTTGCGCCTGTCCTGCACGGCAGGCGGTGCATGAGCCGCATGCGGGGGCGGTGCCGACCACGACGCGGTCGCCCTCTGAGAACGAACGAACCCCGTTCCCTACCGCGGAAAGCGTCCCGGACCATTCGTGGCCGCAGATCGCCGGGTTGTAGGGCAGGCCGGACTGGTAGGCGTGAACATCGGTACCGCAGATCCCGCACAGCGCGATGTCGACGACGACCCCGTTCTCGGCAGGGGTCGGGTCGGGGAACTCGCGCATTTCGACCTGGCCCTTGCCGACGATCAGTGCAGCGAACATGAATCTCCCTCTCGACACGGCACAGGCGCCCGTCGCCGCGACGGTAATTGATCGTCCGGTGAGTTTCGCAGTTGACCGCCCGTTGGCACGACTACGTGCCGGTCGATTCGGCGCGCCGGATCGTTGCCTCGGCTGTCGTGCGAGCCCAGCGGTAATCGGCCTTGCCCGAAGGGCTGCGGTAGACGCTGTCGACGAAGACCACGCGTCGCGGCGCCTTGTACGACGCGATCGACCGCTTGACGTGGCCGATGATCTCATCGGCCGAAACCGCCCCGGCTTCGGTGAGCGCGACGACGAGGGTCACCATTTCGCCGAAGCGTTCGTCGGCGACGCCAACGGCGACACAGTCCTGCACGCCCTCGTGGCTTCTTGCGGCGACCTCGACCTCTTCCGGGTAGACCTTCTCGCCGCCGGTGTTGATGCAGATCGAACCGCGACCGAGCAAGTGCACCGTGCCGTCGGCATCGACGATCGCGTAGTCGCCGGGGATGCTGTAGCGGACGCCGTCGATGGTCCGAAAAGTGTGAGCCGACTTGGCCGGATCGTTGTAGTAGCCGACAGGCATCGGACCCGACGACGCGAGCACGCCGGCGACACCGCTTCCGGCGGGAATCAACTGCCACGTGTTCTCGTCGAAGACGGCCGTAGTCGAGGTAGCGATGAACTGAGCGGTATCGATCGGGTCCTGACCAGGCGCAGTCATCGCGACCGCGAACGGCCCGCCTTCGGACGCGCCGATCATGTCGAGGATCGCGGCCCCCGTAGCGCGCTGCATCAGGTCTCGCTTCAAGGTCGCCGACAGCGTTGCCCCCGTCGACACGATCCGGGTGAGACTGCTCAGATCGTACGGAGTTCCGGCGGCTTCGGCCCGTTCAAGTTCGGTCACGATCGGCCGGGCAAACGCGTCACCGACGATCGACAGTTGGGTGACTCGCTCGCGTTCTACCAGCCGCAGTAGTTCGGCGGGATCGTACCTGCGGCCGCCGAGCAGGACGACGGTCCCCCCGAGGGCGAATGTCGACATCGCGAGAAACAAGGCAGTGCCGTGCATCAGCGGCGGAGCGGTCATGTTGACAGGGCTCGTGCCAGCGGCGTTGAGGCGGGAAGCGACCCGGCCGACGTCTTCGGCCGTCTCTGGAACGTCGATGCCCAGTGAGGCGTACCCGGTGAATGCCAGCGCGCCGAAGAGATCGGCGTGGGTCCACACGACCCCTTTGGGCAGGCCGGTCGTGCCGCCTGTGTACAGCACCAGTTCGTCATCGCCGCTGCGCGAGATCGGGGCGGCGGGTCCGTGATCCGCGACGAGTTGTTCGTACGCGACTGCTCCTTCGAGCAACGGAATCCCGGCGCCGTCGTCGACCTGTACCAACAGCTCAAGACCGGTCAGCGATTCCGCCCTCGTCGCCAGGGCCTCGGCGACCACCGCAGCGAAGGCACCGTGGAAGACCAACACCTGCGAATCGCTGTCGCCGATGACATGCGCGATCTCGGCAGCGAGATAGCGATAGTTCACGTTGACGGTGCTTGCGCGGACCTTGAACGCGGCGAACGCCGACTCGAGGTATTCGGGGCAGTTGTACATCAACTGAGCCACCTTGGCGCCAGGCCCGACGCCGTGTGCTGTGAATCCGGCGGCGAGGCGCGCTGCTCGCTGATCGAGGTCTCGCCAGCGGATCTCGGTGTCGCCGAGCACCACCGCGACCTGATCGGGCTGCTCGGCGGCGACCGCTTCCCACAGCGTCGCCATGTTCTCGGAAAGTCTCATCTCAAGTCCCCTGTTTCGAATGATGGTCTCAGCCTTCGCAGACCTCTGCGTGGACGAGAAGTAATCAGATGGTTAATAATAGCGTCATGACCGTCACCGATCCGCGAGTTGCTCGCTCCCCCGGCATCACATATCAAGAGTTGCTCGACGCCGACACCCATCCGGTGCCGGCCGTGCTCCGGCTCGAGTCACCGCGCTACCTCGGCAACCAGGACATCTCGATCGAGCGCTACACCAGCCACGAGTGGCACCGCCGCGAAGTCGACCGGCTGTGGATGCGAGTCTGGCAGTTCGCCTGCCGCGAAGAACACATCCCGAAACCCGGCGATCACATCGTCTACGACATCGCGAACCTCTCGTTCGTGGTGATCAGAACCGAGACCGGCGAGATCAAGGCCTATCCGAACGCGTGCCTCCATCGCGGTCGAAGGCTCAAGGACTACGACGGGAATTGTTCCGAGATCCGATGCGCATTTCACGGCATGGCGTGGAACCTCGACGGAACGTTGGAGAGCATTCCCGCCGATTGGGATTTCCCGCACGCGCTGGACCGCCGCGACGACGACTTCCGGCTCCCCGAGTGCAAGGTCGGCACGTGGGCCGGATTCGTGTTCATCAACCCCGACCCGCAAGCCGAACCGTTGGCCGACTTCATCGGCGACATGGCCAGCCAGTTCGAGGTCTGGGACCTCGAGAACCGTTACGTCGAGGGCCACGTCTCGAAGGTGATCCTGGCGAACTGGAAGGTCACCCAGGAAGCGTTCTGCGAGGCGTACCACGTCGGCGGAACCCATCCACAGATCCTGCCCTACCTCGGCGACACCAACTCCCAGGTCGATGTCTGGGACACCTTCGCCCGAGTCCTCACCCCCGGCGGCACACCCAGCCCACTGCTCAGCTGGACGCCGACCGAGGACGAGATGATGCGCTCGATGATGGACGTGCGCGTCGATCAGGACACCCCGATCGTTCTCGCCGAAGGCCAGACAGCTCGCGCCGTCGCAGCCGAATCGGCACGGCAGAGGTGGCGACCGATCGTCGGCGATCGGGTGGACACGATGAGCGACGCCGAACTGATGGACAGCCTCGATTACACCCTGTTCCCGAACTTCCATCCGTGGGGCGCCTTCAATCGGATCGTCTACCGCTTCCGGCCGAACGGCGACGATCACCGCAGCGCGATCATGGAGGTGCTGCTGCTGTCACCGTTCAAGGGCGAGCGCCCACCACCGGCCAAGCTGCGCAAACTGGGCGTCGACGAACCGTGGACCGATGCCCCCGAGCTCGGCATGTTGGCCAAGGTCTTCCAGCAGGACACGTTCAACATGGCCAAGGTCCAGTTGGGCCTGGAAACCACGTTCAAGCCTGGAATCACCCTCGGCAACTACCAGGAATCCAAGATCCGCTGGTTGCACGACAGTCTCGGCGCCTGGGTCGAGGGAGCATCGCAATGAAGGGCATCATCCACCCCTTCAGCCAGGCGCTGTATGAGCAAGACGGCGAAGGCAACATTCGCGTCTCCAAGGGCGACCTCGTCGGGATCTTCGGGATCGATGGGCGCTGGATCTCCGGCGAAATCCTCGAATGCGATCCGCACCTGTGCGGCTGGGTTGGTGGGCCGTCGGCCATCCACCATCGCTTCTCGGC
>JANOEM010000049.1:0-2877 GCA_031413195.1 Actinomycetes bacterium | reverse complement strand
AAGACAAGGGTTTGCGGAGCTGCGATTTTCACAATTGGCACTTGATCAGCGGATAGTTCTACCAGTTACAAACTCTGCCGTGCGTGAGCTTGCAATCACGCATGATCGCGTCGACCGCATTGCTGGTCGCCCAGATCATCGTCCCCGCCCAGAGCACCCACACGTACCAGGGAACGTGCAACCCGGGGAGATCGGCTCGGGTGAGCGAGATCGTCTCACTGACGCCCGTTCCGGCGACCAACCACCACGCGACGAGCATGCTCAGCCCGAGCGTGATGTAGCTCTTTTTCTTCCAGAAGATGCCCCGGTTGTGGCTCTTTTTGACCTTGATGTAGTCGTCGAGGAATCCCATCAGAGCCATGACGAGGATGCCGACCCAGGCAATGGTCGCCTGGTCCGAGAACGCCAGGTCGCGGACATGGGCAACCAACCAACCGAGGAACGCAGCGACAACGATCGCCAGGCCACCCATGGTCGGAGTTCCGGCCTTGTTCATGTGATGCTCGGGTCCGAGATCCTCCTTGCCGAGGATCGGCTGACCCTTGCCGCGGTTGCGGAAGAACGAGATCAAGAACCGGGACCCGGCCAGCGACACGATCATCGCGGTGGCCCCAGCGATCATGATGGCGATCACGACACGTTCTCCAGCAGTTCTCGGGCGACGACTCGATCATCGAAGGGCTCGACCGTCGCGTGAAAGGTTTGGGTTGTCTCGTGACCTTTGCCCGCAATGATCACGACATCGCCCGGGCCTGCGGCTCGGAGCGCGAGTGCAATGGCTTGGAAACGATCTGGCTCCACCGCAATTCGCCCACGGTAGTGCTCGGGTACCCCCTGGATCACGTCATTGATGATCTGCTCAGGATCTTCCGAGCGGGGGTTGTCCGACGTCACGATCACCGAATCGGCGTTGGTGTGCGCAGCGAGGCCCATCTCTGGGCGCTTGTCATGATCTCGATCACCGCCGCAACCGAACACGACCGACAGCCGCCCACCCGCTGCGATCTCGCGCCCTGCGGCGAGCACCTGAGTCAGCGCGTCGGGGGTGTGCGCATAGTCGACGATCACGGTGAACGGCTGGCCGGCTTCCACCGGCTCGAACCGACCCGGCACCGGAGACGTCGCTGCGAGCCCGACGGCGACGTCGGCCGGCGAGTAGCCGAGCACCGACAGCGTCGTTGCAGCCGCCAACGAGTTCGACACGTTGAACCGTCCCCCGAGACCAACCCGAATCGTGCGTCCCTGCCAGTGGTACTGGTGGTGAAAGGCGCCGATCATCAACTCGTCGATATCCACTGTTGAGTAACCGGTGATCGGGATCGGTCGAGCATCGGCAAGCAGCTGGCCGTGTACGTCGTCGAGATTGACGACCCCGACATCGCTGAGATCTGGTTCGAACAGACGGGCCTTGGCGGCGAAGTACCGCTCCTGGGTCCCGTGCAGGTCGAGGTGATCGCGGCCGAGGTTGGTGAAGATTGCTGCACGAAACCTCGTTCCGATCACTCGATCGAGAGCAAGCGCATGCGACGACACCTCCATCGCAACCGTCCGGCAACCGTCGTCGACGAAGGCGGCGAGGCGGCGCTGCAGATCCGGCGATTCGGGGGTGGTGTGAGCTCCGGAGAGCGTGCCGATCACCCCCGTCTTGCTGCCGAGCGCATCCAGCGCACACGCGAGGATGTGCGCCGTAGTCGTCTTGCCATTCGTACCGGTGACGCCGACCACGGCAAGGTGTTTGCTGGGCTCGAGGAAAAGCGTCGAGGCGAGATACCCCATCGAGACTCTTGTGTCATCGACGACGATCTGGATCGCGCCCTCGACCGGGAGTGGACGGTCGACCAGGATCGCGGCCGCTCCTGCCGCAATCACTTCGGCCGCGAAATCGTGGCCGTCGCGTCGAGCGCCACGGATGCAACAGAACAGGGTTCCTGGCGCGACACGGCGAGAGTCAAAGGTGATGTCCGAGATGGTCGTCGCCGCCGACGAGGATCCGATCAACTGACGAGCTGTCACGGCGGGCGTCCCGGTCAACAACGCCTGAAGCGTCGTCATTTCTGCGGACACCCACCATTCGCGGTCGGAGGTTGGATCCCCTGCTGGTGCATGATGGCCGGCACGACAGCTTTGAAAACCGGAGCAGCAGCTGTGCCGCCGAACCGGTCTTGCGTATCGGGTGGCGGTTCGTCGATCGAGATCAAGGTTGTCACCGCCGGCGCCTCGGCCGGGAAGAAGCCGACGAACGACGAGTAGTAGGCACGGTCTTCGCCTTCGACCCCGTACCTGCCGTCGACCTGCTTCACACCGGTGCCTGTCTTGCCGGCGATCGTAATGCCATCGACCTGGGCGCGAGATGCCGTACCGTCACACACCACGTCCTGCATCAATTCGTTCATCTGAGCAGCCGTCGTCGGGCTCAGTACTTCGTGTGTCACGGATGGGTCTGCGTCGGTGAGTTCGCCGTCGGCACCGATCGTTGCCTGGACCAGGCGTGGCGCGACGTAGACGCCGTTGTTGGCGATCACGTTGACAGCTGTGACCAGTTGAATCGCCGGGACACACACGCCATAGCCGTAGCTGGGGGTGACTTGCTCGGTGCCTTCCCACTGCTTCCAGTCCTTGAGAATGCCGTTCGATTCACCCGGGAATGCGAGTGCGACCTCACCCATCCGATCGGTAATTACATTGGCGAGACGGCTCAGAGTTATGTGCTCGCCGCCAATCTGCTGCAAACACAGGGCACCAAGCGGTTTACCGAATGCTCCGCTACATTGTACGGGAAGCCCACAGACGGGATTGAGTCGACCGGCCTCACTCACCTCGACGCCGCAAAGAAATTTATCGAAACCACCAAAAGTTCTATGGAGGCGTTTCAAGCGG
>JANOEM010000048.1:0-3198 GCA_031413195.1 Actinomycetes bacterium | reverse complement strand
GCTCGAAGGCAAGCTGATCATGCAGACGTCGACGGGTGCCGTCGACATCATGGATATGCCGACGGCACGTGAGTTGCTTGACGCGCAGACCAAGAAGAACGAGCCGTCCGCTCCGCCTGCCGCCAAGGAGGCAGCAGGCATCGACTGGGTGTCCATGGCTGAGGCGGTCGTCGCCGGGATGGACAAGCTCAGGGCCGCGCCGGCCCCGGAGATCCATACCCACATCGACAAGGGAGCGGTCGAGGTCAACGTGGCCCCGCCTGTTGTCAACTCGATGGGCGTGGGCGTCACCGAGGCCGGTCAGCTCGAGGAGCTTACCGCGAGCATCCGGGAGGCCACGGCTCAGGCAGCCTCGGTTCCTCCACCGGTGATCAACATCGCGCCGCCAGTCGTCAACGTGGCAGCTCCGGATGTTCACGTCGACGCTCCGGACACCAAGTCCTTCACCGATGCGCTGAATATGCTGCGAGAGGCCATCGAGCGCCAGGAGCAGGCTAGTGCAGAGCCGAAGCCAGTCGTCCGCCGTGAGGTGATCCGCGATGACGCTGGCCGGATCATGGAAGTCATCGATCATCGAGGAGTGTGATGCCAGGGACTCGATTCCAGCACCCGACCCAGCGGAACGTCCGCTACACCGTCGTCGAGCCGACGATCCCGTACCCGGAGCCCTACCAGTGCACTCCGCCTGAGTTCGGTGGCTGTGGGTCGGTCCATCTCTTCAAGACGCATCACCTCAACTTGGATGACACGGGAGCCGTGATCCTCTCATCCGGGATGGTCGGTCGCATCCGTGAGCGGTTGATCCTCGACGGGTTCGTCGAGCTCAACGAGGTCAAGAAGCCGCCGGCCATCGGGATCGGCATGGCCAAGGGAAAGGGTGAATGGGGCGGCATCGAGATCGTCCGATCACCGAACAGCAAGGAGCCCATCTGACATGGCAAACGCGCTTTACGTCGCCTACCGCAACGGTGTCCTCGGGTCCCACGCCACCTACGTGGATCTCGATGCGAACACCATCAACGTCGTCCTGATCGATCACGGTGTCGACACTCCGAACGTCACCACCGATGACTTCTACGACGACATCAACGCCGGCCTCATCGATACGGCCGAGGTCCTCGCCTCGAAGACGATCGGTGTGGTCGCGGCAGGTGTCTTCGACGCTGCCAACGTGACTTTCGCGGCCGTCACCGGTGCGTCGGTCGAGTCCGTGAACATTTACAAGGATACCGGTGCCGCTGCGACCAGCAACCTCATCGCCTACTTCGACACGGGCACGGGCCTGCCGGTCACGCCCAACGGCGGTGACATCACCGTGACCTGGAACGCCTCCGGCATCTTCACCTTCTAAGCACCGACCGATTCCCGATGCCCATCGACCACGCGGCACCAGGTGCGCCTATCTTGGCGTCGGACTATGGGGCGACGCATACTGTCGCCTTGTCGACGTCGATCGAGGTCATCCTCGACGGTGCGGGAGCTGCGATTGCGACCGGTATCAAGGGCGACATCGAGATCCCGTTCGCGGGAACGATTACGGCCGTCCGACTCCTGGCCGACGTCAGTGGTTCCATCGTGATCGACCTGTGGAAGGACACGTACGCGAACTTCCCGCCCGTCGTAGGAGACAGCATTACGGCTGCGGCCAAGCCGACGATCTCGGCGGCGACGAAGTCACAGGATACAACGCTAACCGGCTGGACGACGTCGGTGGCGGTAGGGGACATCATTCGCGTCAACGTGGACTCTTGCGCCACCATCACTCGCTGCACGCTGGCACTGACCGTTACTAGAGGAGCCTGATGAGCCTACTGTTCTGTGACTCGTTCGACCACTACGTCACGGCTAACATCCTGACGAAGTGGCCGGGTTCGTCCATCGCGAACCTCGTCCTTTCAAGCGGGGCGGCACGGTTCGGCGCTGCAGGCTTCTCCCACCTCGACAACAGCGGCGGTGGGTATCTGGAGACCACCATCCTGCCGGTGGGGGATGTCCACTTCATCGGCTTCGCGTACCGGCCAGATAACGTCGGCGGCTCCGGGACGATCCTCGGGATGCGCGATGGAGGGTCGGCCCAATGGGAACTGGGCCAAGACGCGTCCCACCACCTCTACGTAAGTAGGAACGGCACCGTCCTAGGAACGGCCACGTCCGTCTTGTCCAACTCGGTCTGGTACTACGTCGAGGTCAAGGTCACCATTCACAACTCGTCTGGCACCGTGGACATCCGACTGAACGGCGTCTCTGACCTGTCTCTCACCGGGCAGGACACGCAGAACACGGCGAACGCCTTTGCCGACACGCTCCGGCTCGGGAAGAACGGTAACTCGTGCCAGTGGCAGTTCGACGACCTGTACGTCTGCGATGATGCCGGGTCTGCGCCGACCAACACGTTCCTTGGCGATGTTCGCGTTGAGGCAATCCTACCGTCCGGCAATGGCAATAGTTCGGTCCTGGTCGGATCGGACAGCAACTCGACTGACAACTATCTGCTCGTAGATGAGGCGTCGCCAAACAGCGACACCGATTACGTCGAGTCGTCCACCGTAGGCGACAAGGACACTTACGCCATGGGCAACGTCACGCCAACGACCGGGACGGTGTACGGCGTCCAGGTGATCCCGTTTGCCAAGAAGACTGATGCCGGGACTCGGTCTATCGTCAGCGTCGCGCGGCTGTCGGGCACTGAGGTGGACAGTGCGGTGAAGGTCCTGTCCACCAGCTACCAGTACCTGCCGGATATCCGTGAGGCCAAGCCTGGTGGTGGCGTCTGGTCGATCACCGACGTGAACAACGCGGAGTTCGGCGTCAAGGTGAACGCCTGATGGCTAACGACCGCATTAGTCAGCTTCCCGTCGAAGTAGTCGTATCGCCCACGGACGGCAAGGCGCGAACGTCGCAGGGGCCGGTGGAAGCGGTACTGTCTCCGACTTCCGGCACGGCACGTATGACGCAGCTTCCCGTCGAAGTAGTCGTATCGCCGACGAGTAGTAAGGCGCGTTTGACGCAGCTCGTTATCGAGTCTGTTATTCAGGTGGTATCGGGACCGCCGCCGCGGGCAATCTCGGTTGTGATCGTAGGTTGAACGAGTAGCTCGAAAGGAGCTTGCACTCTCATGGCAATCGCATCGCTTGCACAGAGGACGACGAACCTCACGATCACGCAGGGTTCGGTCGAGTTGGCGAGCGACCGCGCGAG
>JANOEM010000047.1:0-4770 GCA_031413195.1 Actinomycetes bacterium | reverse complement strand
GATCCGATCCCGAAACTGGTGCGCGGCAGGACGAGATGGGCCGAACCCGACCTGGTCGCACAGGTCGGTTTCGCCGAATGGACCGAGGACGGCCATCTTCGCCATCCCGTCTTCCTCGGCCGCCGAGACGACAAACCCGCTCGACAGATCGTCCGCGAAACCTAGAGGCGCGCCGGCCGAAGTGAAAGGCCGCGTGAATCCGAGACATGGAGCGCAGGCGGCGAGTGTCGCGCCGGCGCCGACATGTGATGTCTGCGGGGCACTGGGGTGGACAGAATTGCGCTATGCCTAGGCGGACTTACGGGCGCGGGCTGCCTTTGGCTTCTCGGGGGCGGACGGATGGCCGGCGCGTGCATCTCGTGCCTCGCGCAGGCTCGCTTCGAGTGCGGCCGCGAGGTCGATGACCGTTGCCTTCTGCTCGGGCTGCTCGTCGAACACCGGCGTGACGCCGGCGGCCTTCTGCTCGATGATCCTCTCGATCGACAGGCGGTACTCATCGACATACTGCGCCGGGTCAAAATCCTCGCTCAGCGCTTCAACCAACGACTTCGCCATCAGCAACTCCTTGGCGGAAATCTCTACTTCGTCGAGGGTCTCGAAGCCATCGACCGACTGCTGATCCACGAGTTCGTCGGGGAAGACGAGGGTGGAGAGCGTCAGGTAGGTGCCGTCGGAGCGGATCGCCGCCAGGTACTCCTTCTGCCGCATCACGAACCGGCCGATCCCGACCCGGCCCGATCCTTCCAAGGCGGTGGCGAGCAGGGCGTATGGCTTGGCGGTCTTGTCGGGCACGATCAAGTAGGACGAGTCGTACATCAACGGGTTGACGTCTTCGACGGGTACGAACGATTCCAGCCCGATCTCTTTCGACTTCGCCGGCGCGAGCGGGGCAAGGTCGTCGTCGGTGATCAGCACGTAGTGCTCGGCGCCCATGTCGAAACCCTTGACGATGTGTTCCGCCGGCACCTCCTCGCCGGTCGCTTCGCTGACCTTGCGGTAGCGGATCCGCGACATCGTCTGATCGTCGAGTTGGTTGAAGCTGATGCTCTTGCGCTTGACGGCAGGCATCAGCCGAATCGGGATAGAGACCATCCCGAAGGAGATCGAACCAGTCCACACGGGTCGTGCCATGCGGCAAGAATACCCGCGTCGTAGCGGCGCGAACAGAGCGCTCAGAAAGTAGGGAGATCCTGCTCGTGGCCGATGAGCGCACGGAAGGGATCGCCGACGGTGGCCAACCGGTCGAGCACGTCGCGAATCGTCCATCGATCCGGGCGAAGGCCTGGATCCTCGAGCTCGACCCATTCGATCGGAACGGAAACGGGAGCACCCGGCGCGGGGCGGATGCTGTACGGAGCGACGAGGGTCTTGTTGACAGCGTTCTGGGTGTAGTCGAGCCGGGCGAGACCGTGCCGCTCGCTCTTGGCCCATTGCCAGCTCACGAGTTCGGGCACGACCCGACCCACGGTTCGGGAGACGGCTTCGACGAAGTTCGACGTATCACGGAACGAGTAGCCAGGACGTACAGGAACCCAGATTTGGATACCTCGCTGTCCCGTCACCTTGGGCCTCGCGATCAATCGCAGCTGTTCCATCGCGACGCGGAACAGGCGAGCGATGGTGAGGGTGTCGTCCCAGGTGGTCGACGTACCGGGATCGATGTCGATCAATGCGTATGACGGCTGTTCGGGTGAGTGCGCGGTCGAGGTCCACGGGTGGATCTCGATGCCGGCGAAGTTCGCGGCCCACACCAACGACGGCGCGCCGTCCACGAGCAGGTACTCGCGAGTCCCGCCCGGGTCCGCGAGCGGGTTCGGCCAGCGCCGAACGAAGTCCGGCGCATGAGCGGGGACAGCCTTGTGCCAGAAACCTCCCTTGACACCGTGGATCCCATCGGGGAACCGATTGAGGTTCACCGGATGGCCGGCCAGGTACGGCGTCAGCCACGGAGCAACCTGCGCGTAGTAGCCGATGATCTCACGCTTGGTGATCGGCTGCTCGGCAGAGTCAGCCCCTCCTCGGCCGGGCATGATCACCTTGTCGAGGTTGGTCAATTGGGTCCGCTGACCGGCGACGCACCATTCACCCTTTTGCCCGAGTTCCGCCAACTCGGCCATCTCGGCAGATGTGGCGCCCGGCCACCGGCCAGGTTTGCCGTCGACGACATCAGCGTTCGTGCGACCGCTGAGCACAGACACCGGATGGTCCTCAGGATCCCAACCCTCGACGGCGTCAGCATCGTTCTTGTGGATCAGCAGCCACTGATTATCGCTGCGGCCAGAACGCTGTTCGGCGCGAGCCGTCCTGACGATCACAAACCGGCCATGCAACTTGTGGCCATGCAGGATGAACTTGAGTTCACCACGGTCCACAGCGGCGCGCGGATCCGAACTCGCCGGGTACGCGGGGTCGGGCTCCCACCAACCGTCGTCCCAGACGATCACGTCACCCCTGCCGTATCCACTCGGAATGTCACCTTCGAACCAGCCATAGGTGTAGGGATGATCCTCCACCTTGACGGCGAGCGACTTCCGTTTGGGGTCCAGACTCGGACCCTTGGGAACGGCCCAACTGACCAGGACGCCTTCGATCTCCAGGCGCAGGTCGTAATGGAGCCGTGTGGCCCGGTGACGCTGGACGACGAAGCGCCGTCGTCCGCTCGCGTTGTGGAACAGCGACCCCCGCGGTTCAGGGGTCGATCCGAAGTCCCGCATCGATTGGTAGGCGTCAAGGCTCATGATCGCCGATCAGTGTTGTCCAGAGCCAGGCCCTTGTCGAGAGCCGGCAGTTCAGACGAGAGCCGGCGTGTCACTCGACGACGACGACCAAGAGCGCGGTGTCGTCCTCGGTCTCGCGTCCGCCGAGACAGCGGGCGATCGCTGCGTCGGCGATGACATCGGGATCATCGGAGTCGCACTCGCGAACCGCTGCGGCCAGGCGGGCAAGACCGACATCGATGCTCTCATCACGCCGTTCGATCAGCCCGTCGGTGTAGGCAATGATCACCGAGCCCGATGGCAGAGCCAACTCGTTCTGCACGACACTGCTCGTGGCAATTCCGATCGGAGCCCCACCGCCGGCTTCGAGAATGATGACATCATGGTTCGGTGTCCGAACCATCGATGGCGGGTGGCCCGCACGAATGTACGAGAGTTGCCGGCCGGCGACATCGACGATCATCAGCCCAGCCGTCGCGAATCGCAACTCCGAGTGTCCGTCGTCGTTGAGCAAGGCCGTCGACAATAGCGGGAGCCGGGCAAGGTCGAGGTTCGTCCGGAGCAGCGTTGCGATCGTGGTGCGGAACTCGGCCATATCGGCGATGGCGTCGATTCCATGGCCGGCGACGTCACCGACGACGACGCCGATCCGACCGTCCTTGAGGATGTGCACGTCGTACCAGTCGCCACCGAGGCCGAGCAGCGACGAGGCCGGCAAGTATCGGGCAGCGACACGCAAGCCGTCGATCGTTGGCAACTCCGCCAGCGTCTGGCGCTGCAAGTTGACCACCAGTTCGTGCTCGTGTTGGTACAGCAGCGAACGCTCGACTGTCTGTGCGGTGAGACCGGCGATCGTGTCAAGGCGGCCGGCCTCTGGGGACAGGCGAAGATCGGAACCCGACAGGTAGACGAAGGCAACGACACCACGCAACTGGTTGCCTGCATCGATCAACGGCATGCACTCGATCCGTTTCAGTCGATCACCGACGAGATGACGAACGGCGGGAAACCGCTCCAAGTCGGCCGCCCCGTCGAAACGAATCGGTTGACCCCGTTTCAGCACACTCATCAACTCTCCGCTCGGATGCAACGGGAACTCGAAGCTCGGGGGTCCGTCACCGAAAGCATCCCGGTCGAACGACGAGTGGAAGACCTTCAGCTCCGTACAGGCATCGTTGACGAAGCCAACCGCAACGTGATCGGCGCCACTGGCTTGGGCAGCATGCCGTACGACGGCCCGAGCGATGTCGTCCAATGTCCGCGACACAGAGAGCCGCTGACCCAGTTCGGAGAGGTGCGAGGCGGCGCGCCAACGGGTCTCCTGGACCTCGGCCCGGTAGAGACTCTGCTGGCAGACCTCAGCCATGGTCAACAGGGTCGACCGCAGACTCTCGCCGAATCGGTTCGGCCGCGACCACGCCAATTCGATCACACCCATCTGTTCCCCGTTCGGCCGGCGGATCGGCAATGCGGCGCATGCCTCCAGTCCGGCCTGTGACCATCGCGACGCCACCCCTGCGAAGCCCGCCCTGAGGGCGGTCCCGTCCTGCACGTACACGGCCGCGTCCGTCAACAGCGCCTTGCCGATCGGACTGGACCCGTCGATCGGTACGTCCTCCGGGTCGGCGACGGTTGTCCGGCCCTCAAGGCGAACCCCGGATGTCGCAAGCAGCGTGTCGGATCCGGACCACATCGCAACGGTCGCCGACATCGAACCGACAAGGGACGTCGCCCGTTCCAGGATCGTGTGAATCATCTGCTGGCGATCGGTGGCAACCGCAAGTCGTTCCGTCAGGCGACCGAGCTGACGCACGTTCATCGCAGCAAATCGCAGTTCTCTCGTCTTGCGGGCCGTTCGTATCAGCGAATACCCGACGGCGGCGGCGAGCACGAGAGTGGCGATCAGCATCAGCAGGCTCGTGCCGAGGTAGGCCGAACCGTGGGACACGGTGATGGTCCAAGTCCGACCACCCAGTTCGACGACGACGCTGTGACCGTCCGACGGGATCGCCGGAGTCGATGCGATCAGTTCGTCGGCGTCGGTGATGCTCAG
>JANOEM010000046.1:0-3896 GCA_031413195.1 Actinomycetes bacterium | reverse complement strand
GCGATGATCAACGGCCATCCGAAGTTGCTCTGGTCCAACATCCAGCCAGCCGCGATCGGCGGCAATGCAGCGGCGAGGCTACGCGGCACGTTTGTGATGCTCGCGGCGGCGGCACGCTCGGGCGGCGACACCACCGCCATCACGTACGAGTTTCGCGCCGGAACATCCATTGCCGACAGCAGACTGCGTGCGATCAGGCACGCGATCGCAAGCTTCAGGTTGGGCATCAGCGCGGCCGAGATCAGCAGGATCTGCGCGGGAAGGTGGGTGAAGACCATCGTTCGGACCAATCCGATCCGCGCCGCCAGGCGCGACGACGCGAATGCCGAGAAAGCCGAACACAAACCCATCCAGAACAACAGGGTGCCGGCTGCCGCGATCGAGAGATCGAACCGCCGATAGAGCCACAACGCGAGCAACGACTGCACGACGAACCCGCCGCCGAACGCGTCGAGGCTGAACACCGCTGCCAACCGGTACACGATCGAACGAGACGCACCGAGCGGTTGGGGCGCGTCCGTCTTGCTCGGCTCGATCGCCGGCGACAAGGAACGGTAAATGAAGAACGCCGCAACGCCAGCGATGGCATAGACGGCGAACACTCCACGGAGTGCATCGATCCTTTCGATCGACGAGTGGGACGAGATCCAATCCGGCACGCCGGCTGCAAGCGCGCCGAACGCACCGAAGATGCTTCCGACGAAGGCGTAGCGGGCGAACATTGCGGTGCGCCCGGTATCAGCGACGGTCGCAGGCAGCAGCGATTGTTCCATCGGCAAGAACACGCTGACATCGCCGCTGGTCGGATTCATCGTGCCGATCGCGCCGACCACGACGAGCACCACGAACGCGGTTGTAGCTGAAAATGTCACTCCCGTCAGAACCATCAGCCACGAGCCGGCGAGCAGAATGCCGCGCCGGGCAAATCGATGGCCGTACACACCGGTCACGAACGTGAGTGCTGCCGAGCCGAGCATCATCGCGGCGACGACGAGCCCGATCTCGCGACCGCTGTAGCCGACCAACGTCAGGTACGCCGCCAACACGACAGAAACGATGCCGTCGACGAACCCGCGTACACCTCGCGTCGTCGTCAGTCTGACGCGGTCGCGGCCGAGCACCGCTGCGGACCTGTCCGTGTTCACCGAGGTCGACGGTAACCGCATCTCCTACGATGCAAGCCATGACCGGATCCCTCGTACTCCTCCGTCACGGCCAGAGTGTCTGGAACGAACTCAACCTGTTCACGGGTTGGCACGACATCGGCTTGACAGCCAAGGGCGAAGCCGAAGCCACAGCTGCCGGGCGAACCATGGCCGAGGCCGGGCTTCGCTTCGACATCTCGCATACATCGCTCCAGGTCCGTGCGGTCCGTACCGCGAACCTCGCACTCGAAGCGATGGACATGGTCTGGTTGCCGGTGCAGCGCAACTGGCGCCTGAACGAGCGCCACTATGGCGCCCTGCAAGGTCTCGACAAGCTCGAGACAACGCAGCGACACGGTGCGGAACAGGTCAATCTGTGGCGTCGCAGCTACGACGTTCCACCTCCCCCGGTGAATCTCGACAGCGCCGAACACCCGTCTCACGACGCTCGCTACCGGTTGCTCCCGCCCGAGGTTCTGCCCGCGAGCGAGTGCCTCGCCGATGTCGTTCAACGCGTCTTGCCGTACTGGTACGACGTGATCGTCCCGCAACTGCGCGCCGAGCTCGACGTCTTGATCACAGCCCACGGCAATTCACTGCGGGCCCTGGTGATGCACCTCGAGGGAATCTCGCGCGATGAGATCGCCGAGCTCAACATTCCCACCGGCGTGCCGCGCCGGTACACCTTCGACGGCGATTTGCGTATGTCTTCCGGCGAGTACCTCGGTGATCAGGACGCAATCGCTGCGGCCGCTGCCGCAGTCGCCAGGCAGGCGGGAACCTGAAACCGGACTTGGACAATCGAGGTCGAGAACGCGCCTATAGTTTGCAGATGCCCAGCAAGAAGACTTCACTCGAGCACCTCCGCAATGTTCCTTTGTTCTCGTCCTGTTCGACAAAGGATCTCCAGAAGATCGCAAGAGCGGGTGACGAGATCACGATGCCGGCGGGCGCGGTCATCGTCGACCAGGGTCAGACCGGTCGCGAGGCATTCATCGTGATGGAGGGCACCGTGACCGTGCGCCGTAACGGCAAGAAGGTCGGCACGCTCGGCCCGGGAACCATCGTCGGCGAACTCTCGCTTCTCGATCATGGCCCCCGCACCGCCACCGTCACCTGCGATACCGAATGCACGTTGCTGTTGATCACTCAACGGCACTTCTCGACAGTGCTCGACGAGGTGCCGGCGCTTGCCCACAAGTTGCTCGCCGCTCTCGCCGGCCGCATCCGCGATCTCGATCGCCATTCGTACGGCTGAGTTTTCAGGCTGCGGTGAGCAGCAATAGGCGTGAACGACAGAGCGAACTAAGGTTCCTGACGTCATGAGCACGCACGCGTCATCACCAGCACCGGACAAGACACCGAAGCGCTTCAAGCCATATCAGTTCGTCATTGCGATGGGATTGTTCATGGCTATCTTCACGGTGGTTTCGGGCATCATCCCTCTGATCACCGGGTGGCACAGCGATAGCGAGATCACCCGAGAGACCTTTTCCGGCATCCCGGGAGCGCTCCAGATCGCGTTCTACACAGTGATCCCCGCCCTGATCGTGTGGGGATCGTTCGCTTTCGCCGACCGGGTCCGCAACTGGGAGCGCGGTGGACCGGACCGGCGCCGCACCACCTTGAAGAACGCAAAACGCCGCGCGGCCGATTTCCGCGCCGGCGCCTACATGCGCACCCTGTTGCGTGACTCGGCGGCCGGTCTGATGCACAGCATGATCTACTTCGGTTTCCTGGTGCTGCTTGCCGTCACCACCGTGCTCGAAGTGGATCACCAACTGCCCGAGCAGCTCAAGTTCCTCCATGGTCAGGTGTACATGGGCTATTCGTTCGTCGGTGATCTGGCCGGCGTGGTGTTCACCGGCGGCATCATCTGGGCCATCGTGCGGCGCTACATCCAGCGCCCGTACCGCATCCGGATCAAGACCAAGCCGGAGCACGCGCTCATCCTCGGTGTGTTCCTCACCATCGGGCTCAGCGGATTCTGGGCCGAAGCCGTGCGGATCGCCCAGTTCGGCCGCCCCAGTTTCGAGAAGTGGAGCTTCGTCGGCTACCCATTGAGCAGTCTGTTCGACGGGATGTCGGCCAGCAGTTTGGATACGTGGCACCAGATCGCATGGGGCGTCCACGTACTTGCGTTCATCGCGTTCCTCGCGATCTTGCCGATCACCATGCTGCGCCACATGTTCACCTCGCCGCTCAACATGTACCTGCGTGATCGAGAGCGCCCCAAGGGTGCAATGAAGGCCATGCCGAACCTGACCGAGACCTCGCTCGAGACCTTCGGGGCGTCGGTCGTCGAGGACTTCACCTGGAAGCAACTGCTCGATACCGACGCATGCACGATGTGTGGGCGTTGCACCAGCGTGTGCCCGGCCCACGCCACCGGCAAGTCGCTCGACCCGCGCGAGATCGTCTTGAAGGTCGGCGAGGTCATGGCCGCCACCGCTGCCCACGCCGCCAGTGGCCAGGTGTCACCTCCGATCGGCACGGTCACCGAGATCAAGATCACGTCGAACTCGGTGTTCGAGCGCATCACCACCGAGGAGATCTGGGCGTGCACGAGTTGCCGTGCATGCGATGAGATCTGCCCGGTCAACATCGAGATCCTCGACAAGATCCTGGACATGCGTCGCTATCTCTCGTTGATGGAGAGCAACTTTCCGGCCGAGCTCGGCAACGCCTATCGGGCAATGGAGAATCAGGGTAAAGGAACGATGCGGGAGGCAGAACGGTCTCGTTGAGGTC
>JANOEM010000045.1:0-4493 GCA_031413195.1 Actinomycetes bacterium | reverse complement strand
GTCCGACCAGCGCGATGACCGGCGTGGCTTGCGTACGTTCGTCCATATCGTTTTTGTTTATGTTCCAGCGCCTTCTTCGGCGCTTCCGATGGGGCCCGATCAGGGCATTGATCACGACAGTGTGGCTACGTTCGACAACCTCGCCGCAGTCCCCAAGTCGGTACTCACTACACGACTTGGCGATCTCGGCGTAAACGGACGACGGCAAATCTGCGACGCCCTCGACGCTCTCGCCAACTGCTGAGAGCTGCCAGAGTGTTCCCGACGAAGTCGACGTTGCGGACAGTCAGACTGCAGGTCGCGGGCCACATCCGGTGAATACTGTGTCCGTGAAGTGTCATTCGTGCAGCGCAGCATGTAGCGACGACGCGCGCTTCTGCTCACAGTGTGGCTCGCCGTTGCAGAGTCAGTCAGTGGCCGCGGGTCAGAAGCGTCGAGATGACGAGCTCCCGGCCGAGGTCGGTGAGCGCCGGCAGATCACCATCTTGTTCTGCGACCTCGTCGGATCGGTGGCGTTGTCCACGAGCATGGATCCCGAGGACTATGCCGCGTTGATGCGGCGCTACGAGCAAGTCGCGCAAGACGCTGTTGGCCGGTACGGAGGCGAGATCGAGCACTATCTCGGCGATGGTCTCGTCGTGTACTTCGGGTATCCGACCAGTCTCGATGCGCCCGCGGAGCACGCCGTTCTCGCCGGCCTCGACATCCTCGCGGGAGTCGTCGCGCTCAACGATGCGAGTGCGCCCGCGCTGCAGGTCCGGATCGGCATCCACACAGGCCTTGTCGTGATGCAGCCGATGGGCGGCGCGGGTGGTGCCCGCGAGCATGTCGCGCTCGGCGACGTGGTCAACATCGCCGCGCGTGCGCAAGGAGCGGCCAGACCCGGATCGATGGTCGTCACGCAGGCCACTCGACGGCTGGTCCTGCGCCGGTTCCAAGCCGACAGCATCGGGCTGGTCGAACTCAAGGGCATTCCCGCGCCAGTGGAGCTCTTCGAGATCACTCGATCGATGGGATCCAGCGCGGCCTCGACCATCTCGTGGCCTGCCGAGTCGTTCATCTGCCGCGTCGAGGAACTGGCCACCCTGGCTCGCCTGTTCGATGTCCTCGAAGGAGGCAAGGGTGCTGCCGTGCTCGTGTCCGGAGAGCCGGGCATGGGCAAGTCGAGCCTCGTGCGCCAATTCCTGCGAGGGACGACGGGGAGGGCCACCGTCGCTTCCATGCAGGGCGCCCAGTTCTCACAGAACATCGCATTTGCCCCGATGGCACAGCTCGTCGCCGAATCATTCGGCTGGAATGACTCGACGACGAACAGCGAGCGTGTCAGCGATGTCGACTTTGCCTTTGCGGGTGTGGGTCTCGCTGTCGATTGGGCCACCCCGATCGCCGCCGAGATCCTCGGTCTGGTCATCGACGGGGACGATCGAAAGACACCGCTGTTGTCCGCTTCGGAGCGACGCGTCGCGGTGCTCGAGCTGTTCCCGGAATGGCTGCTGCGCTCCACCGAAGTCACGCCGATCGTGCTCTTCATCGATGACGCTCACTGGATCGATCCATCCACTCTCGAGCTGATCGAACGGCTGTTGATCGGTGGCCACGAGAGACGTCTGCTCATCGTGTTGACGGCTCGCTCCGACTGGGTCGTACCCGCATCGTGGAGTGAGCACCTCGAGACGATCGAACTCGGCCCCCTCTCCCTAGCCGACACCCGCAGGCTGGTCGGTATGACGGCTGCGGGCGTGCTCGAGCGGGGGCTCGATGACATCGTCGGGCGAAGTGGTGGCGTACCCCTGTTCGCGGTCGAACTCGCGCGCACGGCCAGCGAGCCTTCGCTTCAACCGACTCGTTCGTCCGAAGAGATTCCGCTGACGCTACGCGACGCGCTTGCAGCTCGTCTCGATCGTCTCGGCCCGATCAAGGCGGTGGCGCAGGTCGCAGCGGTTCTCGGTGATGATTTCGACGCTGATCTGCTCGGCGCTGTCAGCGGGGTGGAGCTGGCCACGCTGCAGTCCGACCTCGCCGTGTTGGTCGAAGAAGGCGTACTTGCCACGACTGATCGTCGCCTCGATGTGTACGTGTTCCGCCACGCGTTGCTTCGCGACGCGGCGTACTCGTCGCTGCTGCGAAGCCGGCGGCGCGAGCTGCACGCGGCGGCGGCGAAGGCACTGCTTGCTCGCGATCCCGAAGGGACAGGCACGCGGAACGAAATGATGGCGTATCACCAGGTGTTCGGCGGTGACATCGAAGCGGCGATTGCCACCCTGACGCAGCTCGGCTCCGCTGCCCAGTCCAGATGGGCGTTGATCGAAGCCGAACGCAACCTCAACGCTGCGCTCGACCTCGTGCCGCAGATCACCGAGCCGGAGACGGCCGAACGCGTGGAGCTGTCGTTGCGCATCGCACTGGCCGAGAATGCGTCCTACTCCCACGGGTTCGGATCTGACGAGATCGTTCGGCACAACGACCGGGCGCGCGAGCTGTCGGGAGCTATCTCGAGCCCCCGCGAGGCCATGGCAGTGCTGTTTCGGTCGTGGGCTCACGCCTTCTCACAAGGCAAGGTGGCAGCTGCTCAGGAGATGGCGGACCAGTTGACCCGTCGCCTCGGGAGCGAGCAGTCGTTGAGCATTTCGAGATACATCGCATTCGCCCATCTGGGATGTGCGTATTCGGGTGGCGACCTGCGCCGAGCTGAGGGGATCGTTGCCTCGGTGTTCACCAGCGACGACGTACGGATCGTGGACGACAGCGGTGGCCTTGATGTCGGTGTCCCGGCTCTCGTGCACGCAGTGATGACGGCGTGGCACATCGGGCGGATCTCTGAGGCGAACACGCTGGTCGACCGATATCTGGTGGCGGCCTCGGTGCCCGGTCAGCCATCGGCAGCGCTCGGTCTCGTGCTGATGACGGCGACGAACCTTGCGATTCAGTCCCAGGATGTTGAGCAAGCTCGCCGCTACGCAGCGGCGTTGACGGATCTCGCAGACTCAAGCGGGTCGAATTTCGCGAGTTGGGCGCGGATCTACACAGGATGGGCCGACGTGCGGTTGGACGACGTCGCTGCGGGATTGGAGAAGATGGAGCGCGGTGTCGGTGAGTACCTCGCCTCCGGAACGTACACCGCCTACTGTCAATACTTGTCCTGGATGGCCGAAGGTTGGCTCGCCGTCGGAGATGTGGGTCTCGCGCTGACGACTGTCGAGCGTGCGATCGCTGCGCGTGACGAGGAGATCATCTTCGGCCCATCGATCAGCGCAGTACACGGTGACGTGTTGCTCGCCTCGGGCGATCCGAGTGGCGCGTTGCGTGTCTACGGAGAGGGCATCGAACTGGCCACGTCGATCGGTTCCGCATCGCTCCGACTGCGCCTTGCGGTTCGCTTGGCCCACACGCTGAGAGCGAGTGGTCGCACCGCGGAGGCGCTCGACCTGATCTCTGCGACGCTCGACGATGTGACGGTCGACCGGAATTCCTCAGATCATCGCGATGCTACAGTGCTGCTCGCATCGCTGCGCTGAACGAGATTCTTCGGAAGCCACGCATGAGCAACGGGGGTCTTTGTGGACAAAGTGTGCATCGTCGGTGGGGGCGCGACTGCCGCTGCGCTGCTGTGGTGTCTTGCCCAAAGCGAGGAGGCCCGGGCCGATATCAGCTCCGTCACGATCATCCATGATGGTCAGGAGTTGGGTGGGCATTCGTTCACCGTCGAGGTGAACAAGACCTACGACGGTAAACCGGTCACCCTCCCCATCGATCTCGGCGTGCAGCTCGTGTCACCAATGCTCTACGCCAACATGCATCTCATGCTCGAGACCGTGCCGGAGATCGCTACAGCCGCACCCGTCACTGCGTTCGACAGCCTTCGGCTGGCGTGTGGCTTTCCCGATCACGACGGTACGCCGATGAACTGGGCGAACTTTCCCGCATATCAAGATCCAGCGACATTCGGTATGTACACCGAGGCAATGCGGAGCAACGCAACGACTTTCCAGGACTTCACCGAGATCGCGCTCATCACGTCGGCGAAGGAGAACCTGAGGGATTACTTCAAGAATCAGGCGCTCCAGTATGGAACCCCGCAGGAGTGCGACGACTTCCTCAACTACTTCATGTACCCGTATCTCAGCATCATCAATGGGTATGGGGCATCTTTGATGGACGAGATGCTCTTCGCCGATATCGCTCCGTTGTTCATGAAGGTGCCGCTCGCCGATGGACCGTTGGCGAGTTTCACGAAGGAAGGCCAAGGCTGGCAGAGGTTCACGAACGGGGCGGGTACCTGGGTGCGGGCGATGGCCGACGTCGGCGCGAAGTCCATTCCCACGTCGATCACCCGAACCTCGACGGTCACATCGGTGCTCACCGACGAGGCGACGGGCAAGGTAACGGTGTCGTGGAGCCCTGCCCCCGGTGCACCGACAGCAGGCGGTCAAGATGTGTTCGACAAGGTCTTTCTGACGGTCGACATGAACGTGTGCGCAGACCTACTCGCCGAC
>JANOEM010000044.1:0-1987 GCA_031413195.1 Actinomycetes bacterium | reverse complement strand
TCGTTGAGCCGACCGAGATCTCCACCGTTACGAGCTCCACGACGGTCACCACGCTCGACGGCACCTCGGCCTCGGTGACAGGCGCTCCTGCCCTCGGCCGAACAGGGTCAGTGAACCGACGGCGATCAGGCATGCTGCCCCGAATCCTGCTCCGACCGCCGCAAGGCGGCGGCGCTTGGCGACCCGCACGCCCTGCTGCAATCGCACGTAGGCCAGTTCATCATCCGCGGCAGGGCCGGCAAGGCGCTGCAACCGTTCCTTCAGTTGAGGGTCTTCGAACTCGCTCATGACCTGTCTCCCTGGCCGATCCGGCCCCGCAGTGCATTTCGACCTTGGTGTAGATGGAATTTGACGGTGCCTTCACTCAGTCCGAGTGCGGCCGCCACTTCGACAACGGAAAGCCCGTCGACATAGAACAAAGCGAGCGACAGCCGCTGTTGGCGGGGCAGTCCAGCCAACATCTCGCCGACGTCATCGAAGTCCGGCTCCGACTGTTCGCGTTGTGGCTCGGCGGCCATCCGCTCGAGCGCCTTGCGCTTGCGGGTGTCGCTGCGGTGATCATCGCGGATCCGGTTGATGGCGACGCGCCGGATCCATCCGACGGGGTCGTCGTAGTTCATGATGCTTCGCCAACGCATGTGCGCTTTGATGAACGCGTGCTGCACCGCGTCAGCGGCGCGCTGTTCGTCGCCACACGCGACCGTCAGGGCGCGCACGAGCCGTGCGTGATGGGCTCGAAAGAGCGAATCGAGGTCTTCGACCACGCGGATGTCGTTCATCAGGGCAACAGTCACCAGTGCTGACACGCCACGGGGGCGCCGTTGGTTTGGCCGGATTGCAACGTACAGTTCCGTTGATGCCGTTGCGACGCTTGGCCTCTGTTCATCGCGCCCACCTCGCGGCCTTGCCGACAGCCTTCGAGCGCGGCCCCGATCTCGTCGACGGGCCACGGTTGTGGTTGAAACGGGACGACCTCACCGGTCTCGGGGCGGGAGGAAACAAGGCCCGCAAGCTCGAGTTCCTGTGTGGGGAGGCGCTCCACCTGGGGGCCGATTGCCTCGTCACGGTTGGGGCGGGACAATCAAACCATTGTCGGATGACTGCCGCCGCCGGCGCTCGGCTCGGCATGGAAACCCACCTCGTTCTCTCTGGCGATCAGCCCGAGGCCCTGGTCGGAAACCAATTGCTGTCGCACCTGTTCGGCGCTCACCTGCACTTCACGGGCGTTCCTTCGACGCATTGGGGCGCGCTCGAGATCGCACGCGAAACGCTCAGTGACGAACTCGCCGCGGATGGCCTGCATCCCTACTCGATTCCGATCGGCGGCAGTACCCCGACGGGTGCGATGGGGTACCTCGCTGCGTTTCTCGAGATCCTCGATCAGTGCGGTGACCGCGGCATCGCTCCCGCCGCGATCGTGTTCACGTCGTCCAGCGGTGGCACCCATGCCGGTCTCGTCGCAGGCAGGCACCTCGCTCGCGAAATGGGTCGCGACGTCCCGGGTCTCGTGGCGATCGGGGTCGCCAAAGGCGTGGCGATGGGGATGCCCGACATCGCCGAACTCGCTGCCGACACCCTCGGTATGCTCGGCGTCGCTGTGAACGCTGGCGAGATCGACCCCTCCGCGGTCCAGGTCGACTCGCGGTGGCTCGGTGATGATTACGCAGTGCCGACGACCGCCGGTGATGACGCGATTCGTTGGGCAGCGACACACGCCGGTCTGGTGCTTGACCGCACCTATTCGGGCAAGGGTTTTGCGGGTCTGCTCGGCAATTGCGCCCAGGGTCAATGGGGTGTGGATGACGACGTCGTCTTCATTCATACCGGTGGCCTCCCGTCGGTGTTCGTCCCCGGTGGAACGCCCGATTGAGCACCGCTGGGACTGAGCGGGTGCGAGTCCCCTGACGCACGCCCCTTTGCCCGAAGGTCGGGTACTCTCGCCGGGATGGACGTGGTGCTTGCAGTCGACATAGGCGGTACCAAGATG
>JANOEM010000043.1:0-1534 GCA_031413195.1 Actinomycetes bacterium | reverse complement strand
CCAGAGTTGACACGCACGGTACCAGCCCTTACCATCCGGCCCCTTTCGAGGAGACCATGCGCAAAGATCGCTGACCGAGCTGGGATCTTTCATGATCTCTGTGATGACGATGATCCCGGGCGTCGGCGGCGGAGGAGGGGGCGGCACCGCTGAGGGACAGACGAGAACTTGCAGTGCGTTCGAAAGACCGACCCCCGTGGCATCGGGGTGCGCGGTGTCCCGGAACCAGACCTGGAAGTAGTACGTCAGGCCGGCATCGGTCGAGACCAGCGGGAAGGACCAGCTGCCGGTGCCCGACGGCGTGAGCACTTGTCCGGGCAGGCGACGAATCGGCGCGGCGACGTACAGGGTGGCGTTGTAGAAAGGAATCGCGCCCTGGTTATTCGAATACAGTCCCAGCGCGGGCTTATTCGGAACAGCGTTGGCCACCGTGAGGAAGAAGTCATTGGTGTAGACGCTGGCAGTCCCTGTCGAGCCGACGACGGGCAAGGACCCGATCGAAGTCAGCTTGCTGGTGCCGAATGCCACGGGAGTCGGGCACGACTCCGGGTCGTTGTCGTTGACCGTTCCCGGTGTGCCGAAATCCGAGCCGAACCATGCGCTCAGCGCCGCGGCGAAATTGGTCGGGATCGCGGGTTGACCGGGCAGGATCCGTTCTACGGACTTGCCGGCCTGGATCGTCACCCCGCCGGCGCCCCAGCCCAAAGTTTCGATGAGCACGTTCGCAGCCGTGCGGATCGAGAGCGAACTCGTGGCGTTGCTCAGCGAGAACTGCTCCCACGGAGCACCCAGCTCGAGGAAGACATTGCCGTTGCGCGAGCCCCGTCCGTCGACACCGAACAGGAAGCGCTCGCCAGGATCGAGCACGATCGGGCTGGCGATCGTGAAAGTAGTCGCACCTGAGTTCACTTTCAGTCCCGCCAGGGAAATCGGGGTGAGCGCAGTGCTCTCCAGTTCGACCCACTCGCCGTAGATGTCATTCGATCCCGACGGGTCGACCAGCGCTTCGCCGAGCTTCAAATTCGTCGTGCCAGCCACGGCCACGGGCTGCTCCCAGGTCGTGAAGTCCACTGTCTGCGATCCGTTCGCCTTCGATGCGTGGAACGAGTTGCCGTCGCTGACGATCACGATGCTGCCGTTGACGCCGGTGAAGCCGCCGGCACCGTTGGCCGTGTCGCCGTCGGTCGTACACCACTGCACGCGCGAAGCCGCGAGTGTGTTCCAACGATTGGTGACCGTCTTGGTCGGGTGTCCGTAGGGATTGTCGAACCCCGCGGATTGGATCACCATCGCGGGCGAGAGATTGGTGACGACCTGCGTGGTCGAGCCCGTGGTCGATCCATGGTGGGAAGCGACCCCGACCTCGACCTGCCCGATCACCGCCGTGGCCGGCCCCTCCACGTTGGATGTCGAACCGTCGCCGTTTGCGGTGCAATCGCCGCCGACGTAGAAATCGAAATCGCCGTAGCGGATGACCAGGATGAGCGAGCGCGAGTTTTCCTCCTGACTCGAAGTCGTCGGATCGATGGAACCG
>JANOEM010000042.1:0-1970 GCA_031413195.1 Actinomycetes bacterium | reverse complement strand
GGGTGGCTTCCTGCCGGATTTCTCGGTGTCGAGGTGTTCTTCGTCATCAGTGGCTACCTGATCACGCTGCTGTTGATCGCCGAGCACGAACGCACGGGCGAGTTGTCACTCGGAGCCTTCTGGGCTCGTCGGTTCCGCCGCTTGCTGCCGGCGCTATACCTGACCCTGATCGGCGTCATCATCTACTGCTCGCTGTTCATGCGTGAGCAACTCGGTCAGCTCAGAGGCGATGTGATCGCTGCTGTCTTCTACGTCAGCAACGTGTTCCAGATCTGGAGCGGTCAGTCATACGGCGAACAAACGGCGTTCGTTCCGCTGCGCCATCTTTGGTCCTTGGCAGTCGAAGAGCAGTTCTATCTGATCTGGCCGCTCGTGATGATTCTGCTGTTGCGGCGCGGACGTCAGCATCTTCCGCACATCGGCATGTGGCTGATCGCGATCTCGTTCATCATCTCCGCCGCAGTTTCGGCCCTGTTCCACCTCGGCGCCTACGGTGGCCCCGACTCCGATCCCGACGCTTACTTCGAGTTCCTCGGACGCAGCATCGACATCAACAACTTCCTCTACCTGGGCACGATCAGTCGAAGCAGTGGGATCCTGCTCGGCGCAGGGTTTGCGATGCTCTGGCGCCCTCTGGCGATGATGCGTGGCCCGATGCGCGACAAGGGCCGCACGATGGACATCGTCGCAGTCCTCGCACTCGCGGGTCTCGCGTGGCAGATGTTCACCTACGAACTGATCGGCGAGACCTCCGGTTCGTTCTACCCGCCGCTGTTCAACGGCGGCCTCCTGTTGACCGGTCTGTTCACCATCGCGTTGATCGCGACGGTCACCCATAGCGGCTCCCTGGTCGGTAAGTCCCTCGGCAACCCAGTTCTGAACTGGGTTGGCACGCGTTCGTACGGGCTCTACCTGTTTCACTGGCCGATCTACCAGATCATCCGCAAGGAAGCCGGGATCTCATTGTCCGTCGGCCAGTTCGTGTTCGCAATCGCGGTTACGTGTGCTGTCGCCGAGGCCAGCTACCGGTTCATCGAGATGCCGGTTCGGCGTCGCGAATTCGTCGGTCGGTTCCGGGCGATGACTCCTCGCGCCCTGATCGGTCTCGGGGCGTTCGGGTTGGTGGCGGGCTATGGCGTGGTGTCATTGATGGCCGCCGATGTTCAGTGCACGACGCAGATCGAGTGCGACGCCGAGGCCGCAGCCGACTTGCTCGCCGCTTCGAACACGACCGCTCCCTCGGTCACCGGGACTGCGCCGACGACACCGGGCGCAACTCAGGCGACGGTGGCGGGACAGCCGACAACCATCGCCCCGACCACTACGGCGGTTCGCCGAACGTTCCCTCTGCTCGCCATCGGTGAGTCGGTGATGCAGGGAGCGGCTACGACGCTGTTCGAGCAAGGTGCGACGGTAGATGCGCAGGAGAGCCGCGGTCCGAACGCAGTGCTCGATCTGGTCAAGGCCTACGTCGACAACAACGACGTCAAAGCGCTGGTCATCCAGGTCGGTACCAATGGAGACGTTTCGCAAGAGCAGTACTCCGCGATCGCCACTGCGGCGGCTTCCGTCCCAGAGGTGTACTTCATGACCGTGAAGGCGCCGCTCGACTGGATCGCGCCGAACAACGCGATCATTCGTGCGCTCCCTGCGACGTACCCGAACGTTCAGATCATCGACTGGGAGACAGAGGCCCAAGCCATTCCCGACGAGCTCTCCAAAGGCGACGGGGGCGTGCACCTCAACAGCGCCAAGGCGGTCCGGTTCTATTCGAACCTGATTCTCGCGGCGGCCGGTCTGCCGGTCATCGCAGAGCCGACACCCGAATCGTCGCCGGTCACAACAACCGGTTGAGTTTTTCGCCGTGGTACCCGCCGACCTACGCTCGGGGGTATGACATCTCCTCTTCGTGTTGCTGTATCGGGTGCTGCTGGTCAGATCGGCTACAGCCTGCTGTTCCGGATCGCGTC
>JANOEM010000041.1:0-2108 GCA_031413195.1 Actinomycetes bacterium | reverse complement strand
GGACGCAGCGAACGTATACACCTGACGCGAACTACTCGGGTCCCGATTCGTTCACCTACCGAGTCAATGATGGCACGGTCGACTCAAGCGCGGCGACGGTTTCGATAACAGTGACCCCCGTGAACGATCCCCCCGTAGCGGATGCAAAGTCGGTGAGCACTCAAGAGGATGTGTCGTTACCCGTGACACTTTCTGGCACAGACATCGATGGAGATCTGCTGACATTCTCGATCGGTTCCGCCCCGGCACACGGCGTTCTGAGTGGCAGCGGCGCCGCCCGCCTCTATACGCCGAACCGCGACTACTTCGGCCCGGACAGCTTCACCTTTACGGTTTCTGACGATGCTCGGACTTCTCTCGCCAAGACGGTGTCGATCGTGGTGATTCCTGTCCCCGACCCTCCTCTCGCGAAATCACAATCCTCGTCGACACAGGAAGATGTGACCGTGTCAATCACCTTGACTGGCAGCGACGCCGACGGCGATCCGTTGACGTTCATCGTCGACAGCCTTCCGATCCACGGCAAGCTCACTGGCACCGGTCCCAACCGCCTCTACACGCCCGATCCCAACTATTGGGGGCCGGACAGCTTCAGATTCACCGTTAGCGACGGGAACGTCACATCAGAGGTCGCAACGGCATCGATCACTGTGACTCCTGTCAACGACGCCCCTGTCGCCACACCCGACTCGGCCACTACAGCCGAGGACACCCCAGTCACGGTCGCCGTGTTGGCCAATGACACAGATCCTGACGGCGACGAACTCTCAGTATTCGAGTTGACGCAGCCCTCGCACGGCCGTTCCCAAATCCGGCACGACGGGTCAGTCGACTATGTGCCTGCAGTGAACTACAGCGGGCCGGATTCGTTCACGTACCGCGTCGAGGATGGCCACGGCGGCATTGCTGTCGCTGCAGTTACGGTCTCCGTCGTTGGAGACGCAGCGCCCGACGACCCGGTGCTCGTCGGATCTCTCACACCCGTCGCTCCGGGAGCATCGGCGGGCGCGACGGCAGTGCTCGTCAATCTCGGCATGGTTAATGGCATGACACCGGGATACATAACGGCGGACAAGTGCTCGACGCTCGTGCCGGGGCCGCAGACGAAGTCGAACGGCAACCATGGAATCGGCACTGCGATAGCAAACCTCTCGGTCGTGCCGGTCGATGCCGATGGCAAGTTCTGTATCTACAACCAGGCTCCGGTAGACCTGATCGCCGACGTCCAAGGTTCGTTTGCGGCGCCCGGTCCGGGCGGGCTCGTGTTTGTTCGATCGGCGCCCACCAGACAACTCGACACCCGAGTCGCACCAATGAGTAGACCCTCTGCCGGGTCGATCACTCGCGTAGAAACCGGGGCCTCAGCGGGCAAGGTCGCGGTACTCGTCAATCTTGCGATGGACGGCGGATCGGGCCCCGGCTACATCACTGCTGACAAGTGCTCTGCGCTGGTTGCCGGACCGCAATCCAAGTCCAGCGGAAACCACGTCAAGGATCTCGCAATCTCCAACCTGTCGGTGGTTCCGGTTGATCCCGACGGGTCATTCTGCATCTACAACCAGGTTGCCGTTGACCTCATCGTTGATCTGCAGGGCTCGTTCAGCACCAATCTGGCCAGCGGCTTGCCGTTTACCCCGCTCACGCCAACCCGAAAGCTCGACACCCGCGAGGCCCCGTTGACTCGTCCGGCTGCAGGGTCGATCACACGAGTTGTGACGGGTGTTCCCGCTGGCACAAAGGCCGTGCTGGTCAATCTTGCGATGGATGGTGGTGTGGGACCTGGCTACATCACTGCCGACAAGTGTTCCGCATTGGTGGCCGGCCCGCAGTCGAGATCAAACGGCAACCACGTGAAGGATCTCGCCATCTCCAACCTGTCCGTGGTCCCCGTCGATCCGGATGGCAGCTTCTGCATCTACAACCAGACCTCCGTTCACCTCGTGGTCGATCTGCAGGGCTCGTTCAGCGACGCAGGAACACACCTCTATTTCCCACTCGACCCCTTCCGCGCCATCGACACGCGTTGAGCCAAATGGGTGATCGCTGTCCCACCCGGGCGGGACGGAGATCATCCGTCGGCACCCGATCTCGGCCTGTGAAGGCGCGGC
>JANOEM010000040.1:0-2294 GCA_031413195.1 Actinomycetes bacterium | reverse complement strand
CTTCTTGGCTGGTGCAGCCTTCTTGGCTGGTGCAGCCTTCTTCGCTGGTGCAGCCATCTTCGCTGGTGCAGCCTTCTTGGCTGGTGCAGCCTTCTTCGCTGGTGCGGCCTTCTTGGCTGGTGCGGCCTTCTTGGCTGGTGCGGCCTTCTTGGCTGGTGCGGCCTTCTTGGCTGGTGCTTTCTTCGTTGCTGCCACGTTCGTGCCTTTCTCTACTATTCCTGGGTCACTTCTTGGACGGGTTGAGTGCAGCCTTGAGCGTCGAGCTCGCCGTGAACTTGACGTTCTTGGAGGCCTTGATCTTCACCGGCTCGCCGGTCTGTGGGTTCCGACCCGTGCGAGCGGCGCGCTTGCTGGTGCTGAACGAACCGAAGCCCGGCCATGCAACCTTCTCGTCCTTCTTGGCCGACGCCACTACATGATCGAAGAAGGCGCCAATCGTGCGCTCGGCATCAGCCTTGCTCACTCCCGCCTTCGTCGCTACTGCATCAATCAATTCTGCTTTTGTTGCCATTTTCCTTGTTTCTCCTCGGTAAACGGAGCGTTACGCGTCCCACATAGAACCTGCTCTGACACGCGAATACAAGTATCCCAGTAGTTGCAAATGCAACCATTTCAAATCGGCTTGACGCCGTGACCGGCCGGAGGTTGAGTGCTTGCATGCTCGCATCCGATATCTGGCCGCTGTTTGGCCTACGCGTGGAGACCCCCCACCTCGTGTTGTGCTACCCGAACGATGACTCCATCAGCGAGATCGCGCACCGCTCGGCCGTCCACGGCGTCCACGATCCAGCCGAGATGCCCTTCGAGGTCGAGTGGACGGATGTGCCTCCCCACTGCAACAAGGCTCTCGATGCAACATCTTTGGGACTTGCGCGCGACTTGGAAACCAACCGCATGGAACTGCAACTTGGCAGTGACCGTCAACGGTCTGATCGTGGGCGCGCAGTCGGCGGCGTCAGCCGACTTCGCCACGACACGAACCGCTCTCACCGGATCCTTTCTGTTCCTGCCCGAGCAAGGCCGCGGAATTGGCACCGAGATGCGCGTCGCGATCCTGCACCTGTTGTTCGCCGGTCTCGACGCCGAGTTCGCCGAATCGGCCGCGTGGGCGGACAACGCGCAATCGCTCCGGGTGACAGAGAAGCTCGGCTACGAACTGGTCGGAGGCGCGACCAAGCTCAGCCGAGGCAAGCCCCGCGATCAGCTCCGCTTCCGGCTCTCACGGGCGGAGTGGGAGACTCGCCGCCGTGACGACATCACGATTCATGGGCTGGAACCATGCCTCGACCTGTTCGGCATGACGACTCACCCGACTGTGTCGGGGTCGACGGATGTCGGGGAGGCTGGGTCGTCGCGTCCCGCCGAGGAGTGACGGTCGCCGAGAACATCCGCACCGTGATCGAGGCCAACGCCGGAGTCGTCGCCATCGACATGCCGATCGGTCTTCCGACGGCATCCGCCAGGATGTCAGAGATCGAAGCCCGCAAGTACTTGTCGCCGCGGGGGAGCACCATCTTTCCCACACCGGTTCGGGCATGTCTTGCGGCCGCCGACTACCGGGAGGCATGCGACCTGTCACAGCTCGCTCGAGGCGTCAAGATCTCGCGGCAGTCTTGGAACATCCTGCCCAAGATCGCAGAACTCGACCTGGCGGTCACTCCCGGGCACAGCGGCCGGGTGATCGAGGCCCATCCCGAGTGCTCGTTCAAGGCCATGAATGATGATCGGCCGCTCGTTTCCAAGCACACGGCGGCCGGAATCGCCCACCGCATGCAACTGGTCGGCGACACGTTCGGCGTCGAACCAACGTCGTTCGGGCCGGCCAAGATCGACGATGTCCTCGATGCCTTCGCTCTGCTGTGGACCGCCGAGCGGTTCGCGAGGGGCGCACACCGCACATTCCCTGCGGACCTCGTCGAGACGGATGCCAGAGGTCTCCCGATGCGCATCATCGCCTGAGGTGGGCACATCCCGTCACCTCGAATGAACCGCTCGGCAACATCTCCACGAAACCAACTGTTCATCTGAGCATGGCAGCATCGGGCCACCCAGGTTTGCTATATCTGGAGCTATCGCAATTCCATCGATGTCCAAGGGGTGGCAGTGACCGATCTCGTGCCGGTGCAGTCTGTCGAGTTCGAGGACGTCGATTCGTCCCTGCCGGTGGGCGACGTGCCCTTCGCTGAGCGACGAACGAGACTCGTGCTCGACACGTCAGTACTCGTTGCAGACCCTGGTTGCATTGCCAGCTTCGGAGATGTCGACGTCGTGATCCCGTTGACGGTGATCGAGGA
>JANOEM010000039.1:0-14842 GCA_031413195.1 Actinomycetes bacterium | reverse complement strand
TTTGCGGTGAACAGCCCGAACGAACTCGTGCCGTGTTTCGATGCCACCTGCGCTCAAGTCTTCGCGACGTCCTGCCATCTCGTTTCCGGTGACCGAGAACGTGCCGAACCGCTGATGATCGACATCTACCTCGACCTTCGCCGATGCGCCGAATCCGCCACGGCGGTCATCGTCGACCCGGCGTGGGTCGTCTCGTCGGCGGTCGCCCTACTTCGACGCGATCTGCAGGCGGACCAACTCGTCGATGACCAAGCGGCCCATGATCAGACTGTGTTGCGCGCAGCGGTCTTCGAGCTGGTGGTGATCCACAGGAGAACGCCCGAGGAGGTCGCCGGATTGCTGGACCTCACTCCTGAACAGCTCGACAGTCATGTCAACCGTTCCCTCGAGGGAGATCTCGACAGCTTTCGGGGTTTCGAGCGATGGCTCGATGACTCGACGCGTCGCCGGGTGCGATCCGCCCTCACCACCGGGGAGCCGCCGCTCCCACGACTGACATCTTCGACCCTGCGAAGGCACGACGCCGTCGCCGACGCGCTGACGCAACCTCCGCGGCCCAGGCAAGCGCCCCTGCCCTCTGGCCCCGACAAGTCGTTGAAATCACCCCGACGGACTCTGATCGCCGTCGTCATCTTGGCGGTCGCGGGCCTGGCCTTCAGCGTCATCCGCGCCGAACCCGATCGCAGCCCAGCGGCCTCCCCAGCAGCCACGCCCGCAAACACGCCCGCAGCCACCGCGACGGCAGCCGCGGCGACGGTGACAGCGAGCAATATCGGAGCCGAACTCCAACCGCCGGCCCTCGAATGTTGCCCATGCTGTCTGGACTCGAGCAAGGCCACGACCGGCTCACCTCCTCTCGCCACGATTCGTACTCCGGCCGCAGCACCAGGATTCGTCCTCGGCGAGTTGCCGCCCGGCTTCGTGTCGACCGGTGCGTCGGAAAGCGTCTCGCCGCGCATCACTGGCCAGTTCCGGTTGTGGGCTGAACCGGGCGCGACGCGAATCAGCGGGCGGTGGCTCGCTGTCTCGACGTTGATCAACAATCCGGCGATCATCTCGATCCTTCCGCAGGCCTCGCGAGAAGCGATCGGTGACAGCCCAGCGGTGCTGAGCACATCCAGCGATGGCGTCGCTTCCGTGGCTGTCGATCCCGCCACAGGCGGACAGTTCACACTGACCGGCTTCGGCTACAGCAACGACGAGCTCCGCCAACTCGCGGCCGGTGTATCGGTGTGGCGGGGGGTTCCGAGTTTCGATCTGTCGTTGAACGATCTGCGCACTGGACTTCGGCCTCTGATCCAGGCCGCGACCCAGCACGGCACGCCACAGTCGCTCGTCAGCAGGGAGGGGCGGCGTTGGTCGAGCTACATCTCGAGTGACCAATCGAAGTACCTCACCGTCACGACGTGGCCAACCACGGCCAACGACCTGCTCACCAGCGAGTTCACATTGCCGGCTTCGGCCGATCCGCTCGCGCCGGCTGCGCCCCACCGGACGATGCAGATGGGCGACCTCACGTTGTCCGTGAACGGGCCTTTGACCGGGTCCACCGCGACGATCGCCGAGTCTTCGGTGCAGTGGCACGACGGTGGCCAAACCGTCACGATCTCGTCAAACGCGGGAATGTACGTGCTCCTGGGCGCGATCCCAACTGTTCGGCAGGCCTCGGTCGAGGAGTGGTTCGCGTTGTTCCAGGCGACAGGAACTGAACGACCGATCGAAGACACGCGACCACTCGACGGCGAGGTCGTACGCATCGGGCGAACCTCGACAGCAGAGCAAAGCCGTTGGACGATCTCGATGGGTCGCAATCCGCTCGGTGTCCGATTCGAGATCCGCAACGACAACTCCTCGCGGATCGCCGGCGAGTTCACCGTCGATGTCGACCCATTGCGGCCGGTCCAGCAGTACGTGTCGCTCGCAGCGACCCTGCTCGTCGTCACCATCGCGGATGGCGAAGACATCGCTGACGGAGAAGGTATTGCGGATGCCGAGGGTAATGCTGACGCCACTGGCATCCGGATCGTCGTCGGCGGATCGAACCCGGTCACCATCCCACTGGTGCCCGTACCGGGAGCCAGGATCCGCGCCGCCGGATTCGCGTTCAGTGAGATCGCTCCCTACACGGTCGAACTCGTCGATGGGGCAGGCGAGGCAATCGCGACGCTGAACCCGTGATCGGAAACTTGATCGACATCGTCGGCCGCGACCACGTGTTGCTCGACGCCGATCTGCGGGCCGGCTACGAGGCTGATTGGACGGGGAGGTTCCGCGGGAGCACGATCGCTGTCGTCCGTCCGGGATCGCTGGACGAAGTCGCAGGCTTGATCGACCTCTGTCGCTGCGAAGGAATCGCCATCGTCGCCCAGGGCGGCAACACCGGGCTGGTTGGTGGCGGGGTGCCACTCGCCGGCGAACTCGTCGTGAGCCTACGGCGCCTCGTCACCATCGATCCGGTCGACGTCGCCGCTCGCCAAGTCACCGTGGGAGCGGGCGCGACTGTCGGCGATGTCAGGGCCGCAGCGGCTGCAGCCGGGCTCGCCTATGCCATCGACTTCGCCGCTCGGGATGCGGCGACGATCGGAGGAACGATTGCGACCAACGCGGGCGGCATCAACCTGTTGCGATACGGCGGAACTCGAGAACAGGTGATCGGTGTCCAAGCCGTGCTCGGGACAGGGGCGGTCGTCGGCGGATTGCAGGGGCTGGTCAAGGACAACACCGGATACCACTTCGCCTCGCTGCTGTGCGGTAGCGAAGGTACCCTCGGGATCGTCACGGCTGCGAGACTGCGCCTGGTCGCGCGGCACGAACATCGGGTCGCAGCGTTGATCGGCTTTCGGACCGTCGGCGATGCCGTCGCCGCGGTCGCTGACCTTCGCTCCGCGCTCGACTCATTGGAGGCGGCCGAGATCATGCTCCGAGCAGGCGTCCAGTTGGTGTGCGATGCCGTCGGTCTCACTCCTGCGTTCGCGCAACATCCTCCGGTGTTCCTGCTGATCGAGGTTGCCGATCACCATGACCCCATCGATGAGATCAGCTCGGTCGTCGGAGGACTCAGTGGCGTGGTCGACGTGGCCGTCGCATCCGAACCTCTACGACGGGCGGCACTGTGGCGCTACCGCGAAGATCACACGTCTGCAATCAACACCCTCGGGCCACCACACAAGCTCGACGTCACCGTGCCGATCGACCGGATCGAGGAGTTCATCGCAACCGTTCCCGGCCTCGTCGCGACGGTCGCGCCGCAGGCAAGAACCTGGCTCTTCGGTCACATCGGCGACGGCAACATCCACGTCAACATCTCGGGTCTGGCCGAGGACGACGACGCTGCTGACGAAGCCGTCCTCATCCATGTCGCATCACTGGCAGGCAGCATCAGCGCGGAGCATGGGATCGGTGCGGCAAAGACTCGATGGTTGCACCTCACCCGATCGAGCGGCGAGATCGCGGCAATGCGAGCGATCAAGCACGCCTTGGATCCCGACGGCATCCTCAATCCCCACGTACTTCTGCCAGAGTCGCTGCCCGATTCGTCGTCGGAGCGATTCGGGAATCAGAAGATGGTGTAGCCGCCATCGACGACGATCGTGTCACCCGTATGGAACGTGGTGCTCGGATCGGCGAGGAAGACAGCTGCCGGGCCCATCTCGGATGGGTCAGCCCAACGCCGCACCGGTGTGCGGCCGACCGTGGCATTGCGGAACTTCTCCGACGCGTAGCCGGGAGCCGCCATCTCGGTGAGCGTCCATCCCGGCAGGAGCGCATTCACCCGAATCTTGTGACGCGCCATCCCGACCGCAAGCGCGCGCACCAGACCGAGCAGGGCCGTCTTCGACGTGCCATATGCCTCGTTGCCGGCGGCGCCGTGGATCGCACTGGTCGAAGACACCGCAACCAGCGCGCCCCCTCCTTGCTCGATCATGTGCCGAGCGGCAGCGCGAAACGTGAGGAACACCCCGTCCAGATTTGTTCGCATCACGGCGTGCCACTGGTCGAGTGTCGTGTCGACGAATGACGAGCCGGCGCCACCACGGCCGGCGTTAGCGAACACCGAATCGATCCGTCCGCCGGCAGCAATCACCGATTGCGAGAAGCATTCCTCGACCTGCTCCTCCTCGGCGACATCACAGACGAAGGCATGCGCGACCACACCTTCGCTGCGAAGTCGCTCGACTGCTGCAGAGTTCTTGGCGGGATTTCGGCCCCACAGGACCACACTGGCGCCAGCTGCTCCGACTGCCGAGGCCATTCCGAGCCCGATTCCTCCGTTGCCACCGGTGATGAGCACTGTTCGATCAGAGAGCGTGTTCACGGATTCACACCCCACCGAGCAACGCGGCGGCAGCCAGGCTGGCGGTCGTTGTGCCCTCGCGCAGCGCTTGCTCGAGCACCTCGGCGCGAGCCTGCACGTCGGGACGGTTCCGGAACCTGGTGACGACCTGGTTCTCGACGGACTCCCACATCCAATCGATGCTCTGTCGTTGGCGCTTCGCCACAAGACCTCCGTTGCTTTCGAGTCGATCACGATGGGCGACCACCTGGGCCCAGACCTCGAGCAGGCCCCGCCGTTCGATCGCACTGCACGTCATCACGGGTGCCGACCAACCCTCGGCTGACGGCGCCATCATGTGCAGCGCGGAAGCGAGTTCCTGGGCGGCACCCTTCGCGTCGTGCTCCTGTTTGCCGTCGGCCTTGTTGAACGCAATGACGTCGGCAAGTTCGAGCACGCCCTTCTTGATGCCCTGCAGGCTGTCGCCGGCTCGAGCAAGCATGATCAGCAGGAAGGAATCGACCATGTTGGCAACTGCCGTCTCGGACTGGCCAACACCGACTGTTTCGACGAACACGATGTCAAACCCGGCGGCCTCGACGACCACGATCGCTTCTCGAGTCGCCCTCGTCACGCCACCGAGGACACCCGCACTGGGCGAGGGGCGGATGAATGCGTCGTCGTCGACCGCGAGATTGGACATCCGGGTCTTGTCGCCGAGGATGCTGCCACCGGTGCGCTTCGACGAAGGATCGACCGCCAACACGGCAAGGCGATGGCCCCGAGCCGTCAACTCGGTTCCCAGGGCATCGATCAGGGTCGACTTTCCCGCGCCCGGAACACCCGTGATCCCGACCCGGTGCGCTCGCCCCGAATACGGGACAAGTCGTGTGAGCAGCTCCCCAGCGAGCTGTTGATGATCAGCCCGCGTGGACTCGACCAACGTGATCGCGCGACCGAGGATCGCCCGGTCGGATCGCAACACGCCGTCGACGAATTGATCGAGATCGAGAGCCGGTTGTGGTCCGGTGGGAACTGTCATCAGCTGCGATCTCGCCTTAGGCCGATCGCTGCTCGAGTTGCGCGAGCAGTTCGGCAGCAGCCTCGGCGATCACCGTCCCCGGTGGGAAGATCGCCGCCGCGCCGGCGGCTCTCAATTCGTCGAAGTCCTGCGACGGAATGACCCCGCCGACGACGATCAAGATGTCCGGCCTGCCGGCAGCGGCCAGTTCGTCGCGCAGTTGCGGAACCAGTGTCAGATGACCCGCTGCCAGGCTTGACACACCGACGACGTGGACGTCGGCTTCGACGGCTTGGCGGGCAACTTCTGCCGGGGTCTGGAACAGCGGACCGACGTCGACGTCGAAGCCGAGGTCGGCGAACGCAGTTGCGATCACCTTCTGACCACGATCGTGTCCATCCTGGCCCATCTTCGCAACCAGGATCCGCGGCCGGCGGCCGGCGGCCTCGGCGAAGGCGTCGACGAGGGCGCGAGTTCTGATCACGCTGGGGTTCTCGCCGATCTCACTGCGGTACACACCGGAGATAGTACGGATCGCGGCGGTGTGGCGACCGAACACCTTCTCGAGCGCAAGGCTGATCTCGCCGACCGTGGCTCTCGCCCTGGCCGCGTCGATCGACAACTTCAGCAGGTTCTGGTCGAGACCGTCGCCGCGAGTGCCGTCTGTCATGGCCTGGGCGGCGGCCGTCAGGCGCAGCAGCGATGCGTCGCAAGCGGCCTGGTCACGTTGCGCCCGCAGGCGTTCGAGCTTGGCGATCTGCTGGGCCCGAACGGAACTGTTGTCCACCTTGAGCACCTCGACCTGGTCGGGCACCGTCGGCCGAAACATGTTGACACCGATCACCGGCTGTCGACCGGAGTCGATCCTGGCCTGCGTACGCGCCGCGGCTTCTTCAATCCTGAGCTTGGGGATCCCGGCGCTGATCGCCTCGGTCATCCCTCCCGCCTGTTCGACTTCGCGGATGTGACTCCACGCCTCCATCGCCAGTTCGTTGGTCAGACGTTCGACGTAGTAGCTGCCGCCCCATGGGTCGATCACCCGGCAGGTGCCGGACTCCTGTTGCAAGAACAACTGGGTGTTGCGCGCAATTCGGGCCGAGAAATCAGTCGGAAGGGCCAACGCCTCGTCGAGAGCATTTGTGTGCAGAGACTGGGTGTGACCCTGGGTCGCGGCCATTGCCTCGATCTGGGTCCGGATCACGTTGTTGTAGACATCCTGGGCAGTGAGTGACCACCCCGACGTCTGGCTGTGTGTCCGCAGGGAGAGCGATTTTTCGTTGCGGGGCGAGAACTGAGTGATCAACTTCGCCCACAGCAGTCGGGCCGCACGCAACTTCGCGACCTCCATGTAGAAGTTCATCCCGATCGCCCAGAAGAACGAAAGCCGAGGCGCGAACGCGTCGATGTCGAGCCCGGATTCGAGACCGGCGCGCACGTACTGGACGCCGTCGGCCAAGGTGTAGCCCAACTCGAGATCGGCCGTCGCTCCGGCTTCTTGCATGTGGTAACCCGAAATCGAGATCGAGTTGAACTTCGGCATCTCCGTCGAGGTGTAGCGGAAGATGTCGGAGATGATGCTCATCGAAGGAGCCGGAGGGTAGATGTAGGTGTTCCGGACCATGAACTCCTTGAGCACGTCGTTCTGGATCGTGCCTGTCAACTGCCCGGGCGACACACCCTGCTCCTCGGCGGCCAACACATACAGCGCCAGGATCGGCAGGACGGCACCATTCATCGTCATCGACACGCTCATCTGATCGAGCGGGATCCCTTCGAACAACTGCTCCATGTCGAGGATCGAGTCGATCGCAACCCCGGCCATTCCGACATCGCCCGCAACGCGCGGATGGTCGCTGTCGTAACCGCGATGAGTCGCCAGGTCGAACGCGATCGAGAGGCCCTTTTGACCGGCGGCAAGATTGCGGCGGTAAAAGGCGTTTGACTCGTCGGCCGTCGAGAACCCTGCGTACTGGCGGACTGTCCACGGTTGGTTGACGTACATCGTCGGGTACGGACCGCGTAGAAACGGAGCGATTCCGGGATATGTGCCGAGGAAATCGAGATCGGCGATGTCGGACGCGTCGTAGAACGCGTTGACCTCGATGCCTTCCGGGGTGAGCCATGGCTCGGCAACGTCATCTCCCGCCGCTGCCCGCCACGATGCTCTGTCGCCCTGAACGACAGGGGGGCCAAGCGGGATGTCAGCGAAGTTCGGCAGTCTCGAACTCATGGCACGTCCAGCCGGTGGAGAAGGTCGGACAGGATCTGCTCGACGTCGGCGCCTGCAGTGATGAAACCATCGACCCCTGCCGCGACGAGTTGATCAAAGATGTCTTTCGGTCGGCCAGCGACGTAGATCACGGCATCGCCGTCTTCCCGACCCCGCAACGCGACAGCGACGTCAACGGCGAGATCTGCGTAGATCCGGTCGCTCGAACAGATGCACGCCACAGCGGCTCCGCTGGCGGCGAACTGATCGGCGAGCTCTGCCGGGTCCGTCGAGCCAGGGCCTGAGACCGTCAGCAGACCGGCGATCTCGAACAGGTTCTTGGCAAACGTCGCCCGCGCCGTATGTACGGAGGGAGCAGCGATGTTGGCGAGGAAGACCGTCGGTCGACCACGCACTCCTGCCGCAACACGATCGACCCGCTGTCGCAGATCCTCGAAAGGACTCGCGTATCGATGCCGCCCGAGGGCGTACGGGGAGCCTGCTTGGGGTGAGTGCTCGTCGATCGACAGGGAGCGTTCGACGCTGCTGGGTGGAGCAGGTTCCAGAACGTCGGGAAACTCGCTGACACCGGTGAGCGGGTCCTTGCGGGTGACGATGTTTGCCCGCCGTTGCTGCCAGACCACCTCGATCTGGTCGGCCACGAAGCCGCTCTCGACCGCCGCGACCAATCCGCCTCGTGCTTCGATCTGGCGAAACCTTGCCCACGCCGCCTCGGCCAATTGCTCGGTAAGGCTCTCGACATACCACGACCCACCGGACGGATCGACGACCCGAGCAAGGTTGGATTCCTTGGACAGGATCGACTGGGTGTTCCGGGCGATGCGCCGACCGAGTTCGGATCCGGCGGGATCGGCAACGATGTCGAACGGCAGGACCGTGATTGCATCGGCCCCGCCGACGCCGGCGCCGAAGCACGCGATCGTTCCGCGGAGCAGGTTGACCCACGGGTCGTAGAGGGTCATCATCGCGGCAGAGGTGACGGCGTGGATCGGGGTCCGTGCTGCGGCGTTGCCGACGCCGACGACGTCGGCAACGCGTGACCAGAGCCTGCGCGCCGCCCGGAACTTGGCGATCGTCGAGAACTGATCCGCCGTCGCGGCGAAGCGCAACTCGATCTGGCCGAACGCAGCTTCGAGATCGCCGCCGGCTGCTTCCAACGATCGCAGCGTTGCGACTGCGACGGCGAGGCCGAGCCCGAGTTCCTGCCCGTCCGATGCACCGGCCTCGTGGAACCGGGTCGCGTCGACCGTGACGATTCGCACGTGCGGGTGGCTCTCGACCAGCCGTGCTGCCAATTCGGCAACCGCATCGAGATCGGCGTCGATGTTCAGAACCCCCCCGGACGATGCGAAGGAACCGAACGGGTCGGCGCCGAATCCGCCACGTGCGTCGCTACCCGCGATACCTTGCCGGGCCCAGAGATCGATCATCGATTCGGCGGCCACGGCAAAGCGAGGTCCTGCGGCCAACGTGACCGATGTCAGATCGAGGTACACCCCATCAAGCACCGCCGCCAGTGTGTCGGCATCGATCCGGTCGACGCTGCGCACGTCGAGCCAGAGCGAGGTCGAACCACGTTCCAATTCGGCACGGGCTTCGGGTCCGACGGCCCCGCCGTCGACGATCTGACGAACATCCCAGCCATGCGCACGGCCGCCTCCGGCGGTGCGGCCGCGCACGAACGGGCTGAAGCCGGGCAAACCCGTCGGGTCGACCGCAGTCTCATCGCCGGCCGTTGTCGCGGCATCGGCGGTGTACAACGGCTCGATCACGATGCCGTCATACGTCGTACTGCGCAGCCTGTTGACCACGCGCTCTGGATCATCGTCCGGGGAGAGGTCACGCACCAACGCCCGCGCCGCGAGCCGAACCCATTGATCGCGTCCCGCAGCAGGGAAATCGCCCGCCAGCGAGGTCGAGTTGTCGGTCGGCGTCATCGAAGCTGAGCATAACGCCGGTGGTTCGAGCGGCCCCGATCGATCGATCGCCGTCAACCAGCCGGCCAGCCAGCCGTTCAGTCAGCCGTTCGGCCGGTCGGTCGGTCAGCCAGTCGGTCGCTGCGCCGGCGACGCTTCGCGCGGTACATCTCCCGATCGGCCCTCGCGATCACGACGCTTGCGCTTTCACCGGGCGACGCGGTCGCGATCCCCATCCGACCGGAGATATCGATGATGATCGGCCCGATGGTGAACGGCTCGGCGAAGACCAGCCGTTCCAACTCTGCGACCGGGTCCTCCCACGACGGATCCGGCAGCACGACGAACTCGTCGCCGCCGAACCGGGCAGCGAAGCCACCGTGGCGAACGGCCGCTGCGATCCTGCTCGCGACATCGATCAGCGCGTCATCTCCGAACTCGTGACCAAAGGTGTCATTCAGCGCCTTGAAGTCGTCGAGGTCGACGAAGACAACGGTTGTATCCGTGCCGCTCACTGCTGCTTCGGCCAACCGATCGTTCAGCAGCGCACGATTGGGCAGACCGGTCAACGTGTCATGACTCGCCTTATGGGCCAAGGTGGCTTGCAGCGCCTTGTACTCGGTGAAGTCGTGACCGACGAGCGTCCAACCGGTCACTCGTTCGTCACTGTCTCTGTCGGCAATCACGTTCGCCGCCAAGTGGATCTCGCGCCGGTCGCTGCTTCGGTCGCCGCTTTGGTCGTTCCGGTCGGCGATCCGGATCTCGATCTCACCGACCCAGCGGCCGTGATCGATCAGTGCCGTGATCAGGTGGCGACGAAATGACTCCGCCCCTTCACCCATTGCGTCGAAGAGGTTGAAGTTGACCGAAGTCATGCCGAGCACGGCCTCGGCGCTCGGGTTGAGCCACCGACACGAACCGTCGAGGATGAACGATCCGATCAGATCCGACGTCGCCTCGACGATCGAGGCAAGCCGGGCCCTGACTTGTGAGACCTCGACCGGGCCGGGCTCGAACGCTACCGCGACGACCGAGCTCTGGTCATCGAGGTCGATCATCCGCGCAGTGATCCCCAACGTCCGAGAACGTCCCCCACGAGTCATAAAGCGGTAGTTCGTGCGGATCTCGCTGCACTCACCGGCGATCAGATCGGCGAGCAGCAGTGCGAGGTCTTCTCTGGCTTCACCGACTTCGCCGAGATCGGCGTCGTTCACATCGAGGATTACCCCCGCAGGCGACAGCAGCAGCAGTCCGTGGCCGAGTCCGGCGAAGACACGCCGATAGACGTCAGGATCGTCGGTAACGGATGGCAGGACGGCCCGATCGTGACTCACGCGCGATTCCTCACGGGAGTCCTATCAGTTCCCTTCGAACCACAAGGCCCATCAGATCATTGTGGCTGCCGGACCGTCGGCTCACAAGCTGTCGGCAGATTCCAGACGGAATCCTGACAGTTGAGTCGGGTTCCACCGCCACCGCCACCGCCACCGCCACCGCCACCGCCCACCCAACCGTTCATGTCACCACAAGTTGTCGTTTTTCGTCACTTGCGGTGACAAGAACGACTGGCGTGACCGCCGTCCGGGGAGTCGGGGCAGTGAAACGCGGCGGGTCAGGATGGTCCGGAGAACATCCCGGCAGAATCCGATGCTTGTGCCGGACCCACGGCGGGTGCGTGATCGTCCTCGTAGCGGGTCAATTCGGCCCGACCGACCACGTGCCAATGCACCTCGTCCGGGCCGTCGGCGAGCCGCAGCGTGCGCTGACTGGCGTACATCCGAGCGAGCGGAGTCCATTGCGAAACCCCGGTTGCTCCGTGCAACTGGATCGCTTCGTCGATGATCTTGCACACCCGTTCCGGCACCATCGCCTTCACAGCGCTGACCCACACACGAGCCTCTGCATTGCCCAAGGTGTCCATCGCCTTTGCCGCGCGCAGCACCATCAAGCGCATCGCCTCGATCTCGATTCGAGCTTTGGCGATCATCTCGGTGTTCTTGCCGAGCCTCGCGAGTGGCTTACCGAATGCCTCCCGGTTGAGCCCGCGCCTGACCATCAACTCGAGCGCCCGTTCGGCGGCGCCGATCGACCGCATGCAATGGTGGATCCGGCCCGGCCCGAGCCGGATCTGGGAGATCTCGAACCCACGCCCCTCGCCGAGCAGAATGTTGGATGCCGGGACGCGCACGTCGGTGAACCGCAGGTGCATGTGTCCGTGAGGCGCGTCATCCTCACCGAACACCTGCATCGCGCCAAGCACCTCAACGCCTGCGGTGTCCATTGGGACCAATATCTGCGATTGACGCTTGTGCGGCGGCGCATCGGGGCTTGTCTGGACCATACAGATCATGATCTTGCAGCGCGGATCGCCGGCACCTGAGATGTAGTACTTCTCGCCGTTGATGACCCACTCATCACCGTCAAGGACCGCGCGACAACGGATGTTCTTGGCGTCTGAGGATGCAACGTCGGGTTCGGTCATCGCGAACGCTGAGCGGATCTCGCCACTCAGCAGCGGTTCGAGCCACTGCGCCTTCTGCTCGGGCGTCCCGACCCGCTCGAGGACCTCCATGTTGCCGGTGTCGGGAGCGCTGCAGTTGAGACATTCTGAAGCGAGCGGGCTCTTGCCCAATTCCGCAGCGATGTAGGCGTAGTCGAGATTCGACAGGCCCTGGCCGGTCTCCGCGTTGGGGAGGAAGAAGTTCCACAACCCGTTTGCCTTGGCCTTGGCCTTGACCGAATCGAGCAACTCGAGTTGCCCGTCGCCATAGCCCCAACGGTCTGGGCGACCCTCGCCGAGGCGATAGAACTCGGCGGTGATCGGCTCGACTTCGTTGGCGATGAACGCCCTGACCTGTTCGAACAGCGGCACGGCATGTTCGGACATGGACAGATTCATCGCATCATCGGTTGCGATGCCGGAGTGCATTCCAGGAGCAGGCATGACGGTCCCTTCGAAAGTGATTCAGGTGTTCTGCTGTGAACGTAGTGCAGGGTCGGCCGATGTCACCGATCCGACCGGACGTCAGCGCCGGACGAACCGCGTCGCACTCGAAGTGAGGAACGTGGCGACGAACAGGCCGATCGCAAGCAACACGATGGTTCCTCCCGACGGCGTGTCGGCGTAGAACGACAGGATCACACCGCCGAGCGACACCACGACCCCGATCGCGATTCCAATCGCCATGGTCTGACGAAAGCTGGTGGCGATCAGTTGAGCAGTCGCCACCGGCACCACCATCAATGCGCTGACCAGCAGCACGCCGACCACCCGCATCGAGACCACGACAGTCACGGCGCTGAGCACGGCCAAGAGCAGATTGATCCGCATCACCGGCAATCCGCTGGCCTTTGCGAACTCGTCGTCGTTACTGACGCTGAACAGCGCGCCGCCCAACCCGACCGCGACGCACAGCACCAAGACGGCGAGCACGGCGAACATCGCGAGATCTCCAGCGGAGGTGGTGCTGATGCTTCCGAAGAGGTACTGATTGAGGTTGCGGGATCCTGACGGTGCTTGGCTGACCAGGACCACGCCGCCTGCGATCCCGCCGTAGAAGAGCATCGCCAGTGCGATCTCGGCGAAGGCTTCGCCGCGGGCCCGGATCAGCTCGATCGAAACGGCGCCGATGATTGCAGTCACGAGGGCAACAGGTACCGGTGCTCGATTGAGAACCAAGCCGAGGGCTACTCCTGTGACCGCGACGTGACCGAGACCGTCACCGATCAATGCGAGGCGACGCTGCACGAGGTAGATCCCGACTGCCGGCGCAGTGATGCCGACCAGGACCGCCGCCACGAGAGCGCGCCGCATGAAGCCGTACTCGAGGACTCTGATCACGCCGGTCATAGCTTGAACAGTCCCATCCCCACCGGGCCGGCGTCGCCCCCGTGCGGATCGTGATCGTGCCCGAGGTGGAGCAGACGCGGCGGTGCGGTATCGATCGGGCCATCGAACAGGACGTGGCCTGCGTCCATACAGATCGCGCGGGTCACGAGCGACTCCAATGGACCGAGCTCATGCAGGACCACCACGATCGTGATCCCACCCGATACAAGCGCGTTCAACGCTTCGGCGATCGCGATCTGGTTCGCCTGGTCGACGCCCGCGAGCGGTTCATCGAGAAGCAGAACCTTCGCGCCGCCTGCCAAGGCACGGGCGACCAGCGCCCGGCGCTGCTGGCCGCCCGACAACGTGGACACTGCATCCGGCGCCTTGTCGGCAAGCCCGACTGCTTCGATCGCGGCCAAAACCGCCCGCTCGTCCTCGCGGGATCGACGTCGGACGAGACCCTTGCGGGCCAATCGACCCGACCGGACGAGTTCGCGGACGGTTACCGGAATCGGGCCTGCGGCGGTCTGACGTTGCGGTACGTAGCCGATCAGCGACCGGTCTTCGAACTCGTTCAGGGGTTCGCCGAACAACTCGACCGATCCTTCAAGCCGCTCGACCAGGCCAAGCATCCCCTTGAGCAGCGTCGTCTTGCCCGATCCGTTCGGACCGAGCAGTGCGACGATCTCGTTCTCGTTGATCTCGAGGTCGGCCTGCGCTGCCACCTGATTGCCGTAACCGAACTGGCCATCGCGGATGCTGATGACCGGGCTGGTCACGCGCAGCCCTGCCCATTGCGGAGATTCGACAGGTTGGCGCGCATGATCTCAAAGTAGTCGCTGCCCTGCGAATCGCCGGACACGCCTTCGATCGGATCGAGAACCTTTGTGGCCGCTCCCGTTTCGGCCGCGACGGTCTCGGCGATGGCCGGATCGACCAGGGTTTCGAAGTAGATGGTCGTGACACCGTTGTCCCGCACGAATTCGGTCACCCGGGCAAGGTCCGCGGGCGAAGGCTCCTCGTCCGGCGACAGCCCGGAAATGCCGACTTGGGTCAAGGAGTAGCGCTGAGCCAGGTACCCGAAGGCTTGATGACTGGTCACGATGTCCTGGCTGACGCAGTTCTCAAGTCCCGCTTCGAACTCGGCGTCGAGGTCGAGCAATTGTGTTCTCAGGTTCGCCGCATTCTGGGTGAACGTCTCAGCTCCTGCTGGGTCGATCGCTGCGAGCCTGGCCCCGATTGCGTCGGCGACATCGGCGAGCCGAGTCGGGTCCAGCCAGAAGTGTGGGTCGATGCTCGTCTCCGATTCGCCGTCTTGTTCCGGATCATCCGCTGCTGATCCTTCGATGTCGAGCCGAGCCGCATCCGCAACATCGAACGAGTGACCGGCGGCTACGCGTGTCACAGCGTCGTCGAGCGCCGGGGTGAATCCCGAGAGCAGTACAACGAGATCAGCATCTTGCAGGCCGGCCGCGTCGTCGCCGGTCAGTTCCAGATCGTGGGGCTCGGCCCCAACCGGGGTCAGGTTCGTCACGGAGACCCGATCGCCACCGACCAACTGCGTGACGAA
>JANOEM010000038.1:0-3901 GCA_031413195.1 Actinomycetes bacterium | reverse complement strand
ACCACCCGCCCTGTTGCGCATCGACTCGCGGCGAGCGGCTGGCGACCCGCCGAGCACGAGCCGTTCGAGTTCGACTCCAGTCGCGTGAGGGATGCTGCGCAGGGCCTTCCACTTCGACGTGCGAACCTTGAGCGATGCGAGTACGGGGGCGGCAATGAAGATCGACGAGTAAGACCCGGTCATCAAACCAACGAAAAGGGCGAGCGCGAAGTCCCGAAGCGCGAGCGCGCCCATGATGCCGGACCCGACGACCAATAACGAAAGCACAGGCAGCACTGCGGCGATATTGGTGTTCACCGACCTCATGAAGACTTGGTTCATCGAGACGTTGATGATGTCGTCGTACGGCATCCGCGTACCGCTGTAGCGCGCGGTGTTCTCGTTGATCTTGTCGTACACGACGATCGTGTCATACAGCGAAAAGCCGAGAATCGTGAGGAACGCGATCACTGTCGATGGGGTGACCTCCAATTGGAACAGCGAGTACACCCCGACGCTGATGAGCACGTCATGGATCATGGCGGCGATCGCGCCTGCGGCCATTCGCCATTCGAAGCGCCAGGCGATGAACAGGCTGACCAGGATCACGAACACAATCAAGGCACGAATCGCCTTGTCCGTGATCTCGCGCCCCCATGACGACGTGACGGAGGTGCTGCTCACCTCGGAGACATCGACTTTCGCCGCCACCGCCAGATCGTCGATCACCTGCTGGCGGACCTCGGGCGTTTGCTCGGAAACCTGAACTCGGATCCTGTCGACGCCGCTCGCGGATACCGTAACGATCTTGGCGCCGTCGGTGTCGACGCCGGCGTTGCTCAGCACGGCCAGGACTTGGTCTTCGGAGAGGTTCTGGGAGGGAACCTCCCATTGGACGCCGCCCTTGAAGTCAAGGCCGAGGTTCAATCCTTGACCGACCAGCGAGATGATGGTGATCACGACTGCAGCGAGGGAGATGCCCATCCCGACCCACTTGCGGCCCATGAAATCCATGTGGGTCTCGCCGTGGTACAAACGCCCCCAGATGCTCCGCCTCTCCGGCACGTGAGCGACTGTTGGCTCTTCCGTAACGATGGTCATGCCGGTGCTCCCGTCAGTTGCGCAGGCGATTGTTGGACCTCGATGCCCATCACCTTTTTGCCGCTCATGTATCGGCTGCGTGCCAGCAGCAGCACCGCCGGACCGGTGAAGAAGTACGCAACGACGACGTCGACAATCACGGAGAGTGCGAGGTAGAACGCGAACCCGCGTACTGCTCCGACCGACAGGTAGAACAGCACGAGCGCGCCAATCAGCGAGACCGTGTTGGCGACGAGCACCGTCTTGAATGCCGACTTGAATCCTCGTTGGGCGGAGTTGCGGAGCGAACGCCCGATCCGGACGTCATCTTTCAGGCGTTCGAAGAACACGACGTAGGTGTCGACGGTGACACCGATCGCAACGATCAGGCCGGCGATACCAGACAGCGAGAGCACGCCGTTGTAGTACTCGGATATCAACGCTGCTGCGCTGTAGATCAGCGCTCCCGAAATCGCAAGGCCGACAACGATGACGATGGCGATTCGCCTGTAGTACAGCGTCATGAACGACAGGACCAGCAGGATACCGATCGCGCCGGATACGAGGGCGGCGCGGAGGGAGTCCGAGCCCAGCGTCGGCGAGACGTTCTCGATCGCCTCGTTCTGGAGGGTGATCGGGAGTGCTCCGGAGTTGAGCACTTGAGCCAACTTCTCGGCCTCGCTCTGGCTGAACTGTCCGGTGATCTGAACGCTGTTACTGAAGCTGGGCGCGTTGACCGTCGGCGCCGACTGGATCACGCCGTCGATTTCGATCGCGAGCCTTCGCGATGGGCATGTTTCGTCGCCGTTGTAGCACGCCGAAGCGAGGGCGTTCCAGACGTCTTCGCCCCCGCCTCCGCCCTTGAGGTCGACGGTGACGCCCCAGCCGCCGCCGATGATCTGGGCCTGTGCGGAGTCCTTGACGAAGACAGTGCCGTCTCCCCCGCTCGGCCCGACCTGGCAGACTTCCGTCCTGTCTCGGTTGTACAGCACCTGCGCCAGCGCCGGATCGGAGAACGCAATCGAAGGCGTGGTTGCTGCAGCGGGGACCGTCGTCGACGTGGCACCAGAGCCAGGCGGCGGTGTTGTCGTCGGTGTCGAACTGACTCGCCGAGAAGGCCCACCGGAAGCCGTGCCTGCTGTGGCGGTGGTGGTGGTCGCCGTGGTGGCCGTGGTGGCCGTGGTCGTCGACGTATCCGTGCTCTGCGGCGCGACGGCGCCGCAGGCCAGGACCGCTCGCAGGAAGACCTTACCGGTGACGTTGACCAGCTCAAGTGCCTTCTTCTGGTCGTTGACACCAGGCAGGTTGACGACGATCGCGTCATCCTGGCGCACGATCTCGGGCTCGCCGACGCCGAAGCTGTCGACTCGTTCGCGAATCCGCTCGACCGCAAGCGACAGGCTTGCCGCGTCGTACTCCTGCCCCGGGACCGGCCGCAGGGTGACGGAAATGCCGCCACGGAGGTCGAGACCGAGCGCTGGGTTATACCCCAGCGCCAGGGTGGCGCCAAGAAGACCGAACGCGACGACAAGGCTCGCGATGACCGAAATGAAAAGTTTGCGGGGCATCGACTACTTCTCTGTCGACTCGTCCGCAATGTCGTCGATCGCTGTCGAGGATTGCTTGTCGGCTTCGGCAGTCGCGTGCCCAGACGTGTCGACCTTGCGCTGAACCGCAGCTCTGGCAACGCGAATCTGGATGTTGTCATCGACTTCGAGCCACACGATGTCACCTTCGAAACCGGTGATGAAACCGTACATGCCCGAGGTCGTGATGACTTCGTCACCTTCCTCGAGAGCTCGTTGAAGCGTGTTCTGCTCCTTCATCCGGCGGCGCTGGGGACGGATCAGCAAGAAGTACGCACCGACGAACATCAACGGCAGGAACAGCAGGCTGAGTGCGCTGCCGCCTTCTTCAGCTGCGACGAGAGCAAGGGTAGAGAGCATCAAGACATCCAAGGTGGTCGGTGTTCCGGCAGAGGGCCGGACCAGCGCCAGATCCTACCTACGACTCATCCCCAAATGTCGATCACCTCTCGGCGAAGTGAGCCGAATGACCCAGCCGCGATTGCATCTCGCATCCGTTGCATCAACTGCAGCGTCCACGAGATGTTATGCAGGCTGACGAGTCGCGGACCGGTTGGTTCGCCGACCTGGAACAGGTGCCGCACGTACCCTCGGCTGTGTCGAGAGCAGACCTCGCAGAGGCATGTCGAGTCCAGTGGTTCATCCGACAGCGCGTACTGGGCGTTCTTGACATGGACCTTGCCGGTACTGGTCATCGCTGTGCCATGGCGACCGATCCGGGTCTGCATCACGCAGTCGAACTGATCGACACCCAACCCGACGGCTTCGACAAGCGACGCCGGGTCGCCGACTCCCATCAGATACCTCGGCCGGTCGGGCGGGAGGTGCGCGAGCGCTGCCTCCAGCGCCGGCAGCATCTGATTGCGAGTTTCGCCAACGCTCAGGCCACCGATTCCGTATCCATCGAAGTCGAGCGCAGCGGTGCTGACAGCCGACTCGGCACGCAGCACTGGGTCGATTCCACCCTGCACGATCCCGAACAATGCCTGGTCGGTACGTGTGTGCGCAGCTCGGGCCCGCGCCGCCCATGCAGTGGTGCGGTCGAGGGCGAGACGGATCACCTCAGGTGCCGAAGGCAGTGGGGCGCAGACGTCGAGCACCATCTGAATGTCGGCGCCGAGCAACTCCTGGGTCGCGACTGCACTCTCGGGAGTGAAACGGTGCGACGATCCGTCGTATGTGCTCTTGAAAGTGACGCCGTCATCGTCCATCTTCGGCTCGAGCGAGAAGACCTGGAACCCGCCCGAGTCGGTCAG
>JANOEM010000037.1:0-6271 GCA_031413195.1 Actinomycetes bacterium | reverse complement strand
GGCCGCGTAGCCGAGGGCGCTCAACGTTTTCGGCCGAACCTTGTCAAGCGATCAGGGCCCGGAGATCAGGGCCGGGAGATCAGGGCCGGGCGATCAGACGGCCAGCTCGTTCCAATGCCGATACCGGTCGTCCTCGCCCTTGACGGCGCGCATGTACACCTCGGCGATCGCCGTGGTCATCGGCCCGGGAGACGGCACGTCTCGGTCGTCGACAGACTTGACACTGCTGATCTCGGCGGCCGTCCCGCAGACGAACAGTTCCTCTGCGATGTAGAGGTCACTCCGGGCGAGGTTGTCGACCCGAATGTCGAGACCCAGATCACGCGCGATCACCATCACGCTGTTCTGGGTGATGCCTTCGAGAGCTCCCGCCGACAACGGCGGGGTGATGATCACGCCATTGCGGACGGCGAAGATGTTCTCGCCGGAGCACTCGGCCACCATCCCGTTCGGGGCCAGCATCACCGCTTCGTCATAGCCGGCCTTCAGCGCCTCGACCTTGGCAAGCGACGAGTTGACGTAGTTGCCGACGGTCTTGGCCGCGGGCGGCATGGTGTTGTGGTCGTGGCGGGTCCACGAACTGATCTTCATCCGCACCGCATCGTGACCGAGGAACGGGGCCCACGGCCAGCAAGCGATAGCGATCTCGGTCTTGCACGGCAGGGTGTTGAGTCCCATCTCGCCGTACCCGTAGTACGCGAGCGGCCGGATGTAGCAGGCGTCGAGTCCGGTCGACGCGACGGTCTGCTTGGTGGCCTCGACCAACTCGTCGATCGTGTAGGGAATGTCCATTCCCATGATGTGCGCGCTGTTGAACAACCGCTTGATGTGGTCGGTGAGACGGAAAACCGCCGGACCGTCGGCTGTTGCGTAGGCCCGAATCCCTTCGAACACGCCGGTGCCGTAGTGCAACGTGTGAGTCAGGACATGGACCTGGGCCTTGTCCCAGTCGACGAGTTCGCCGTTCATCCAGATCTTCGGCGTCGATTGAATCGGCATTGCGTGCCCCCGTGTTCAGGTCTGTAGTTGAATCGTCACAACGCTAGGTCAGCGAGCGAGCCTCGCAACGACGAAATCGCCGATCTGACTGGTGGTCCCAGTACCGGGCTGTTCGCAGGCGACCCGGATCCGATCGGCCGCTGCCGATTCACCGAGGTAATCGAGCATCAACGCGGCACTCAGGATCGCCGCCGTTGGATTGGCGCGACCCGTGCCGACGATGTCGGGTGCCGAACCGTGTACCGGCTCGAACATCGAAGGGCCGGTGCGGGCAGGGTTGAGGTTGGCCGACGATGCCAGGCCGATCCCGCCGCTGACGGCCCCGCCGAGGTCGGTGAGGATGTCACCGAACAGGTTGTCGGTGACCACGACGTCGTAGCGATGCGGGTCCTGCACGAAGTAGATGCACGCCGCATCGACATGGTTGTAGGCAGCCGAGACCGCCGGATATTCGGCCGCAACGATGTCGAACGTGCGCTGCCAGAGATCGCCGGCGAAGGTGAGGACGTTGGTCTTGTGGACCAACGTGACGTGCTTGCGTTGCCGTGAGCTCGCCAACTCGAACGCGTATCGGATCACCCGCTCAACACCCATCCGGGTATTGACGCTGCCTTGGGTTGCCACCTCGTGCAGTGTTCCCTTGCGGAGCACCCCACCCTCGCCGACGTAGGGCCCTTCGGTGTTCTCGCGGATCACCACGAAATCGTGGGGCTCGGTGTGGCCGGGAGCGGTACCCACGAAGGGACGTTGGTTGACGTAGAGATCGAGCTCGAAACGCAGCTTCAGCAGAAGGCCACGCTCGATCAGCCCGGGTGGCACCTCGGGTGTCCCGACCGCGCCGAGCAGGATCGCATCGAATCCGCGCAACTTCTCGAGTGTCTCGTCAGACAAGACTTCGCCATCGCGGACGTACCGCGCCCCCCCCAGGTCGAACAACGTTGTGTCGAGTTTGACCCCGGCGGCATCCACCACCTTCAACGCCTCTGCTGTGACCTCGGGTCCGATGCCGTCCCCGCCGATGATTGCGATCCGATGTGCTGTCGGTTGTGTCATAGGCGCAGCATCGTAACTGGCACACCGAAAGCTAACCTTGGGCCGATGGCCATTCACCAGTTCTCCAGCGCCGCCTACGAGCGTATGCAGGCAGAATTCGACGACCTGTCCACTCGCGGTCGGTTCGCAGTCGCCGAGAAGATCGAACGGGCTCGCGAGATGGGCGATCTCAAGGAGAATGGCGACTACCACGCGGCCAAGGACGAGCAAGGTCACATGGAGGGTCGGATCCGGCAACTGGAGTACCTGCTCGAGAACGGCGAAGTGGTCGAGGCCGGACCCGAAGGAGAAGTCAGTGTCGGCCAGAAGATCACGATCCTCTACGAGGGCGATGCCGAAGCCGACGCCGAGACATACATCATCGGTCACGTCGAAGAGAAGCTGGCTGGGTTCGACATCGTCAGCCCCGGTTCGCCGCTCGGTTCGGCACTGCTCGGCGCAACGGTCGGCGCCTGGGTTTCGTACCAGGCCCCCAATGGAGAGCTGAAGGTCAAGGTTCTGGCGGCCGGTCCGGCCGCGGGATGACGAACACGGTGACCGAATGATTCGTGCCAGATGATGCAGAACAAATGATGCAGACCAGTGCCGTCGCCGAGCCGAACCTGCCGCCGGGCCGCGAGATCGAACTCCCCGGCCGCGGCACGACGTTCATCCGTGAGCTCGACGGCCCCTCCCCCACTGCGCCCACACTGATCCTGCTACACGGATGGACCGCAAGCGCCGATCTCAACTGGTTCCGGTGCTATCGCCCTCTCGCCCGTCACTACCGCGTCGTCGCGCTCGATCATCGCGGTCACGCCGGTGGCATCCGCAGCCGCAAGCTGTTCCGGCTCGCCGAATGCGCGAACGACGCAGCGGCCCTCGCAGATCTGTTGGGCGTCGACCGGTTCATCCCGGTCGGTTACAGCATGGGAGGCCCGATCGCGCAGCTGATGTGGAAGCAGCACCCCGAACGAGTCATCGGCCTCGTGCTGTGCGCGACTGCCGGTTCGTTTGCCTCCAGTCGCGAGGAGAAGCTGTCGTTCATGGGCCTCTCCGGTCTAGCCGCGCTGGCCCGGGTCGCGCCGGCCGGGGCCCGCCATTGGCTGACCGACCGGGTATACCTCCAGCGGAAGGCAGGCCAGTGGGACCCCTGGGCGGTGGAACAGGTCGGGCGCCACGAATGGCGGACCGTCCTCGAAGCAGGCCGCGCGATCGGGAGCTTCTCGTCACGGGCATGGATCGGCGATGTCGACGTGCCGACGTCGGTCGTGATCACGATGCGCGACCACGTCGTGCCGCTGCGCCGCCAGGTGCGCCTGTTCGAATCGATCCAGGGAGCCGAGGCGTTTCGTGTCGACGGCGACCATGACGCCTGCATCGCCATGCCCGATGCCTTCGTCCCCACTCTGTTGCGGGCGCTGCATTCGGTGTGCGAGCGGGCGGGGGTGAGCAGTTGACCCGGCCCCGTTCAGCTCTTGTGCTTGGTGCCGGCGTGGCCGCCGTCGCGATCGTCGCGACCGTTTCGATCGCCCGTCGGTCGCGGAGCCGCCCGCAAGGCACCCACGCGATTTCGATGCGCCATCGCACCGGCCGCAACGCCCAACTCGCGAAGTTGGGCGCGCAGGTTGGCGCCACCTACGCCACGACTTCGGCCCGCAAAGTGTTCGCGACCGCTGAACGCCGGATCGAGATCGACCATCAACGCGAGCTCCGCACCGCGGAGCAGATCGCGGATCGGCTCGGGCAGATGAAGGGCGCGATGATGAAGCTCGGCCAGATGGCCAGCTACCTCGACGAGGGGCTCCCCGAACCACTGCGATTGGCGCTGTCACAACTCCAGTCGAACGCGCCGCCGATGAGCTTCGAGCTCGCGCGAGGCGTGATCGAACGTGAGCTTGGAGCGTCGGTCGATTCGTTGTTCGTCACGTTCGACCCCGAACCAATCGCAGCAGCCTCGATCGGGCAGGTGCACCGGGCCCTCATCCTCGACCCCGAAACGGGGCAAGAGCGCGCGGTGGCCGTCAAGGTCCAGTATCCCGGCGTCGATGCCGCGATAGCGGCAGATCTGAAGAACACCGAGCTCCTCGGCGCGATTCTGAAACAGAGTTTCGGGGGCCTCGATCCGAGCGAGATGGTCGAGGAGATCAAGACCCGCCTCAGCGACGAACTGGACTACGAGCTCGAAGCCACCAACCAGCGCGCATTCCACGCGTACTACCGCGACCACCCGTTCTTCAGTGTTCCGGCCGTGATCGATCATCTGTCCGCGAGACGTGTGCTCACTACCGAACTCGTCGTCGGCTCGACCTGGAAAGAGCTGCTCACCTGGGACCAGGACGAGCGCAACCTTGCGGCCGAGTCGATCTTCCGGTTCGTGTTCCGCAGCCTCTATCGATTCGGCGCCTTCAACGGCGATCCACATCCGGGCAACTACCTCTTCCACGGCCAGGGCAAGGTCACGTTCTTGGACTTCGGCCTCGTCAAACACTTCACTCCGGCCGAGCTCAGCACGTTCGAGTCGATGGTCAAAGCGGCAGCGATCGACCATGACCACGATCTGTTCCGATCGATCATCGAAGATGCCGGGTTGCTCGAGCGCAACGCGCCGATCGACACCGCCGAAGCCGGCAAATACTTCTCCAACTTCTACGAGCCGGTCAGCGAAGACCGGGAGATGACATGGACCCCCGAGTACAGCAGTTCCATCGTGCGACACACGTTCGACCGCAGCAGCCCGATCTCGCAGTACGCCACCGTGCCGAAGTCGTTCGTGTTCATCCAACGGATCAACCTCGGCCTCTACGCGATCCTCGGCGAACTCCGCGCATCGGGCAACTACCGCAAGATCGCAGAGGAACTGTGGCCAATGGTGAACGGTGGCCCATCGACACCACTCGGTTCGGCCGAGCACAGCTGGCTTCAATCGCGAGACTCCGCTACCTCCCCTGACTCTTCCCCTGACTCGAACACCGAGTCCGTCAACCTGCCGTAGCGGTGGGTGGTCTCGCTGATCGCCTGCTCTTTCAACCATCGACCGAGTTCGAGCCGGCCGTTCTGGGACACCACCCTTGTATCGAGACCGACTCCGCTGTCGAGCAGACCGAGCCGCAGCGTTTCACCGACAGGGATCAGGCTGCGCACCCGTTCGATGCGTAGACCGTTCACTCGGGCGAGTAGCTCCGAGTCTTGTTCGAGGTCCGCGTCCGAAACGATGACGATCACGCCGCACCGCCGCGCTGCGGCGACGGCCACCTCAACGGTCCGGGCCGGGACCGTTGCATCGATGCGCAACACGACTCTGCCGATCGGGCGATAGCGCAAGATGTTGCGCTCACTGCGCAGACCACTCGGATCATGCTGTCGACCGAACCAGCGGTCCCACCAGTGGTCGAACGAACGAGCTGCAACAACCGGGTCGAGGACCTCGGAATCCTCGACGATGCAGAGCCCGAGGACGTAGTCGGGGCCGCCGGCTTTGGCGCCGCAGCCGATCGACGACCGCTTCCAGCCGCCGAACGGCTGGCGTTGGACCACGGCACCCGTGATGTGCCGGTTGATGTAGGCATTGCCGACCTCGACCCGGTCGATCCACGTTCTGACCTCTGCCGGGTCGAGTGAATGAATACCCCCGGTCAGGCCGTACGGGGTTGCATTCTGGAGTTCGATCGCGTGATTCAGATCGTCCGCGCGCATCAGGCCGAGGACCGGACCGAAGCACTCGGTGAGGTGGAACCACGAACCGGGACGAACCCCGACCTTGACCCCCGGCGACCACGATCGCAATCGTTCGCCGCGTTCGTCACGTTCGTCACGTTCGTCTCGTTCGCCGCGTCCGTCGGCCGAGATCGGGCGGGGCTCGACCAGCCAGCGTTCGCCCTCATCGAGAGTCGTCAGTGCTCGGAGCAACGCTCCAGTGGGTGGGTAAATCAATGGCCCCATCATCGTGGTTGCGTGCGACGGCCAACCAACGACAAGACTCGACACCGCGTCGGCGAGGCGCTGATGGAAGACCGGATCGTCGTACACCGCCGCCTCGACGATTGCCAGGCTTGCCGCGCTGCACTTCTGGCCGGCGTGGCCGAACGCGCCGCGGACAAGATCGCGGATCGCGCCGTCGATGTCGGCTGCGGCGGTGATCACGAGCGCGTTCTTCCCGCTCGTCTCGGCCAGGAGCCGTACGTCGGGCTTCCAACGGGTGAACATCGCAGCCGTATCGAACGACCCGGTCAGGACAACC
>JANOEM010000036.1:0-6879 GCA_031413195.1 Actinomycetes bacterium | reverse complement strand
CGTGCAGTTCCGTGGAGACACCGGCAGCGATGAGCCGCTGCGCGTAGTCGATGTCTTCGTCGAGGAACATGTCCAGCTCGCCGACCGTGATCATGGTCGGGGGCAAGCCGGCGAGTTCGGTTGCGCGCGCTGCCGCGGCGTGGTGCGAGACATCGTCGGAGCCGGCCTTTCCACCGAGATAGGCGTTCCAGCCGACGAGGTTCGCCGAACGGTTCCACACGCGGAGATCGGTGACCGCATGGCTCGACGGAGTTGTGTTGCGGTCGTCGATCATTGGGTACCGCAAGAGCTGGAAGCACGGATGCAATTGCCCGCGATCTCGCGCCAGCAGTGCCAACGCCGCGGCAAGGCCGGCGCCGGCGCTGCCACCGCCGATCGCGATGCGATTCGTATCGAGCCCCAACGATTCGGCTGCACCGAAGAGCCATTCGAGGCCGGCGTAGCAGTCGTCCAATGGCACCGGATACGGGAACGCCGGAGCGAGGCGGTACTCGACCGAAGCGATGACGATGTTCAACTGCTCCACGATCTCGGCGCATCGCGCGGCGTCCATCGAGACATCGCCGATGACAAGCCCACCACCGTGCATCCAGTACAGGCACGGGCTCGACGGGCGCGGCACACGCGGCCGATAGAGCCGCACCAGGATCTGATGGCCATCGCCCGCTGTCACGTGGTGATCTTCGACCACGACCGAAGCCGGAAGTTCCGGCGCCCCGGCACCGAGCATCCGAATCTTCTCGGCTGCAGCGGCGAGGTCAGAGAGGTCGAGTAGATCAGGCGGCAACATCGCGAGGATCTCGCGGTGCGTGTCATCGGTACGAGCCTCAACGTTCATCTGTCAGTTCCCATCGTTTCGGGGACGTCCGGCGTAGCGGTGTCAGGCGCAACAAACTCATCTTCGGCAGATGGCGGGACGACGGTTGGATATGTGTTGCGCGGGTCCGATCGACGACGAGCGACCCTGATCGCTCCCTGCCGGCTCGCCAAGGCGACTGCAAAGATCAAGGTCAAACCCTCGAAAAGGGGTTGCAGCCAGTCGATCTGACGTGGGTACCGAAGGCCGAGACCCTTGATACCGAAGGCAAGGACGTACACCGCGATGATGGTTCCCCACACGTTGGGGCGGCCCTTGAGCTGGCTCGCCCCGAAGAAGGCAGCGCCAACTGCGGTGAACAGCAGCGGTGGGCCGACCGAGTTGCTGTATGTGCCGAACTTCCATGAATAGATCAGGCCCGCGAAGCCTGCGATGGCACCGGAGGCGACAAGCGAGCCCCACGCGATGCGATTGATGTTCAGACCCGACAATCTTGCCGCTTCAGGGTTGCCGCCTGTTGCGAACATGTGCCGCCCGACGGGCGTGTGCTCGAGCACGTACCAGATCAACACAGCTACCAACAGCCCGTAGAGGAAGTAGAACGGTAGCGAGATCTCGCTATCGGTGCCGGGCCAGTGAAAGGTGAAGATGGCCTTCTTCCCGAAGTTGATGTAGCCGTCACCGAAAGCCTTGGTGATCTGACCGCCATCGTGGATCTTGCGGATCAGCGCGGAAATCACCTGGCTCATGCCGAGCGTCGCGATGAAGCTGTTGACCCGCAACTTCACAACGATGAAACCATTGATGAAACCAATCAAGATGCACGCGCCCATCCCGATCAGGGCGCCGACGAAGTCGGGGAGGTCCGTCTCGAGCGCCATCTTGTTGACGATCACGAGACACAAAGCCATGTTCGCCCCGATCGACAGGTCGAACGTTCCGGTGATCAGCGGAACCAAGAACGCAAGCGCGAGCATGGACACGATCACCTTCTCGGTGAGCACGAATTCGATGCTCCCGTTCCAGGTGAGGAACAGGTTCTCCGTCAACCCGAAGAAGATGAAGAAGATTGCAATGAGGTACAGACCACTGAACCGGTCGAAGCCCAGCCTGCCGACCAATGATCTCGTGGGGATGTTGTCGCTCGACGCGACGTCGTCGTCCACTGCTGCTGATGTCATCGAGAAGCTTCCTTCGTTGTCCTGAGTTGTGATCGCTCTACGTTCTCCGAGGTCATCTCGGCTCCGGAGAGCTCGTCGACAATTGACCCGCCAGCCATGATGATGATCCGGTGGGCGACCCGCACCAGTTCGTCGGTGTCGGTCGACACGACCAGCACGGCCGCACCGCGTTGAGCAGCCTCATCGATCAGCTTCAAGATCTGCTCCTTGGCTTCGACATCGATACCGGACGTGGGCTCGTCCAGCACGAGCACAGTAGGCGACAGGCGCAAGCTCCGCCCGAACAACACCTTTTGCTGGTTGCCTCCGCTCAATGCCCCGATGGGCGTGGCGGGACTCAACGTCTTGACGGACAGTTGGTCGATCAGTTCCGCGCACTCGCCGCGCTCTTCCTTGTGACGCAGCCTGCCCCGCCGCCAGTGGCGACTCACATTGGCGAGGGTCATGTTGTGCGCTACTGACGCCAACGGAATGATCCCTTGCGTTGCCCGATCGGCCGGCACGAACGCCATCCCGGCCCGGATCGAATCCTGAGGCGAGTAGTTCTGGACCTGCCGACCGCTCACCTCGACCTCGCCCGAATCGCTGGGCCGCTGCCCGGTGATGAGCGGAGCAACCATCTCCCGGCCGGATCCGGTGATCCCGGCCACGCCGACGATCTCTCCCGGACGCACGACGAGATCGAGGCCTGTGATCGACCCGCCGACTAGCCCGGTGACGCGCAGTCCGCCGGCGGCTCCCTCCTGGGCCTTGGAGATGCGCGGCGTCCGTTCGAGCCGATGGCCAATCATCAGTTCGATCAGACCCTCGTGGTCGAGTTCGGCGGTGGGAGCGGTGCAGACGCGCTTGCCGTCGCGCAGAACGCTGACGTCATCGGCTATCGCAAAGACCTCGTCGATGTGGTGAGACACATAGAGGATCGCCACGCCCCGTTCCTTCATCAGCCGGATCGCCGTGAACAGTCGCTCGACATCGACGCCGGGAAGCGACGCAGTTGGCTCGTCGAGGACGAGTAGATGCGCGTGTTCTTTCCAACCGTGCATCGACCGTGCGAGAGCGACGGCCGTCTTCTGTGAAGGAGCCAACATGCCAACCGGGATGGACACGTTGATGTCGTGGAAACCGAGCGCCTCGAGTTCGTTGTGCGCTCTCGCGGTGTCCGCTCGCCAATCGATCCGACCACCACGGCGCGTCGTGTAGCCAACTCCCATCGAAATGTTCTCGACGGCACTCAGTGCATCAACGAGCCCGAGGTCTTGATGGACGAATCGAACGCCCGCTTCCTTGGCTGCGCGACCGTCACCGAGATGGAGCGGCTTGCCGGCCAACACAGCGGTCGCGCCGGGATCGGGTTGGTGGTAGCCGGCCAGGATCTTGATGAAGGTCGACTTACCGGAACCGTTCTGGCCAACCAGCGCGTGAGTACGTCCGACGGCCAACACGATGTCGAAATGGTCCAGGGCGACTTGACCCGGAAATGTCTTGGAGAGGTCATGAACCTCGAGCAACGTTGCCAACTTTACGCCCCCATGCGCTACTGTCGTCCCCGATCGGTTTGAAAATACTAACCGGTCAATTGGTTACCCGGCCAACCGGCCGAGCCACAACATTGACATCATGAGGGGGAACCTATGAGACTTTCAACACGATTGCTCGCACTGCCTTTGGCAATGGGACTGATCATGGCAGCCTGCAGTAGCGACGACGAGTCCACCAAGACCACGGAAGCGGCCACCGCTACCACCGCTGCTCCAACCGCCACCGAACCAGCAGCCACCGAACCAGCAGCCACCGAGCCAGCAGCTACTGAACCAGCCGGCACTGAACCAGCGGCCACCGAGCCCGCCGCCACCGACGGCGGCGACTCGCCCCAGGCTGCCGGTATCGCCCGGGCACAACTCGTCGTCGACGCGAACATCGAGCCCGCGACCGAAATCGGTCCCACGATTCCGCTCGATTCAGTTCCCGAGCCGAAGACCGTCGGTTGGCTCGAGTGCTCGCTGCCATCCTGCGCCGTGATCGGCGTCGGATTCAAGAACGCAACCGATGCCCTCGGCTGGACACTCGAAACGGTCTCCTACGACACCGATGCAGCAGCCGCGTTCCAGCAGGCAATCGACCTCGGCGTCGACTACATCGCGACCAGCGGCACCCCCGCGGCAATTCTGCAAGACCAGATCGACGCTGCCGCTGAGGCCGGGATCGGTTACTTCAGCTGTTTCGACAACTCGGAGCCGCTTCAAGAAGAGAACAACATCTGGACCCAGTGCGGCGATGCTTCGAATGTGTTCCCTGCGGGCGACAGGCTCGCCAACAAGGTCATCGTCGACTCGGGTGGTACGGCCAACGTCTTGATGGTCAACATTCCCGACTTTGCCGTGCTCGTCGCAGAGCGCGAGGGTTCCGCAGCGGCCTACGAGGAGAACTGCCCCGATTGCACGTTCAGCGAACTTGCGTTGACGCTCGACCAACTGCTCGCCGGCGAGGTCCCTGGTGCAATCGTGTCGGCACTGCAGGAAGATCCGTCGATCGACTACCTCCACCTCGCATTCGATGGCTTGTCCACGGGCGTCACGTCGACACTCGCTGACGCTAACCTGCTCGAAGGCCTCAACGTGGTCGGCGTCGACTTCAGCGGCGCCGTTCTGCAGGAGATCGTCGACGGAACAATGCAGTTCTGGACGGCGAACCCGAAGGAGTACTCCGCGTGGATCATGGTCGACGCGATGGCACGCCAATCGATCGGGCAGGAGAACACCGAGGAGCGTGCCAACGCTCAGCTCCCGTCGTTCATCGTGTCGTCGCCTGAGCAGGCCGAACCGCTGATCGCCGGCGATGGCTGGCCAGGACCCGACGGCATGGCCGACCAGTTCAAGGCACTCTGGGGCGTCTGATCCCGTGGCCTAGCGCCAAGTCATATTGAACAACGCGAACGGCCCCGGGGACTCTCCCCGGGGCCGTTTCGCGTTCTCGACAGTCTTTCGGCGCCCACCTCAGCGGTTTGCGTGAGCGATTACCGATGCGTCCCGGGTACTTCCATACGCAAACCGGGTAAGTGAGGGAGTCGGCCGGCGCGGCGTGTGATCACGCCCATGAGTTGTCAGTGGATGACGCCACCGAGTGCGTGGATCGCCCGTTCCGAGATCGTCGCGATTGCCTGATCGAACTCTGCGTCGGTGACGAAAGGCTCGCCGAATTCGTCGACCTTGATCGCTTCGATGACACTGATCACTCGCCCGACACGCACCGTTGCCTCGTCGAATTGCTCCACGCCGTGGTTCGTCCCTGCCGCATCCGTCCAATACTCGCCAGCGTGACGGAACTGGATGTCGCTTGATCCGAGCGTCTTGGTCGATTCGACCGGCTCACCCCAGAACGCACCTGGAAAGGGAACCGTCGGGTCGCAACAGAAACCGTCAGGCGAACCCGTTGCTTTGGCGTACGGGACGAAGCAATCGCTGCGGAAGGCAGGGTCAACGGTTGCGGCGAACATCGCTTCGGCCGCTGCGTCGGTCGGGAAGACAACGACGTACTGGCTCATTGCCGCCTTGCGCCCGGGTGGCGCATGAAACCAGCGCCCGGCGGTGACGGCTGGGCGGGCGTCGCTCTCGAACACCGTGTCGATGAACGTCGCGCACCCCGGAATCTCGGCAGCGGCGGTCGCGTCCAATGCGATCTTCTTGAAGTCGAACAGCTGCCAGCCGGCGCCGTACTCGTCGGCGTCGAGGAGGACCTTCGTGGCGATCTCGGCATCCGAGAACGGGTTGACGGACACACTCGTCGTCGTCGCCGCTTCCGTCGTGGTAGTTGTTGCAGCGCCGGTCTCGACGGTTGTAGCGGCCGGCGCCTCGGACACTGTCGTCGCCGCGGTCGTTGCCGCGGGAGCCACCGGATCGTTGGCGGCCGCGTTGGTATCCGACTTCGTGCTGCCGCATCCCGACAGCGCGACAACGCCGAGAACAACCGCAGCGCAACCGACCCGGAGGCGCGTCGAAGCAGGGGTGGAATTGGAACCATTCATGAGTTTCTCCCGTGTAGGTGGTTTGGTGACGGTGTCCCGTCGGGTTTCAGATCAATCGACCCCGCCGGCGAGGGCGCTCTTGGCACGCAGCACTGCGGCCTCGATCGCGGCATGGAACTGGGCGTCGTCGACGTATTCACGGCCGAACTCGTCCGTGGTGATCGTCTCGATGACGGTGATGATGCGTCCGACTCGCACCATCACCGTGTTGAACGTCTCGGGTCCATGCACTGTGCCGTCGCTGTCAGTCCAAGAGCCGCTGTTCGTCCGGTAAGCGATGTCATCAGCCCCCCGCTTGTCCGACGAGATGATCGGCTGGCCGGACAATGGCACGGCAAACGGGTCCTCGTCGCAGCAATATGGGGTGCTGCCGACGCCAAGAAGTTCGACGTACTGCGGGTAGCAATCGCTATTGAAGGCCGGATCGAGCGTCGCGTCGAACATTGCCTCGGCAGCGGTGTCGCTGCCCAGCACCACCACGTATTGGCTCAGAAGCGCAGGCCGCCCGGAGGGGCCGAAGAACCAGCGGTGACTCACGGCGGCCGGACGGAGGTCGCCTTCGAAAACGATGTCGAGAGACGCTGCGCACCCGGGAACCGACGCAGCGATGCGTCGATCGAGAACGACGTCCATCGGCACGGAGCGATTGATCGTCCAGCCCGACGCGTACTCCTCTGCGCTCAGCAGGACCGACTCGGCGATCTGCGTGTCGGACAATGGATTGACGAACACGGTCGTGGGGGGTCGGCGCGATCGTCGTCGCGGGAGCATTCGTCGACGCAGGACTCGGGGTCGGTGCGTCGCGGGTAGCGACGATTGCGATGCCGGCGATTGCCGCGGCACTCGCCAAGAGAGCGATC
>JANOEM010000035.1:0-4938 GCA_031413195.1 Actinomycetes bacterium | reverse complement strand
GCCGGCCGCGAATGACATCGCGACCAGCGGATCAGGGGCGCTCGCGCCGATTCGCTCGCTGAACCACAAGCTGTCGAATCGATGGCATTCCAACGCGTCGACGACGGCCCCGAAGCCGCCGTCGTTGAGGGTGGTGCCGGTTCCGAGCCCGTACCCGATCCGAACTTTCACACGAGCCCCAGCTTGGTCCTGCGAACGATCTCGCCGATGATGTCGCCGATGATGTCAGCGGTCTCGGCCGGCTTCGACGCGAATGGCGAGTGGTCGGTTTCCAACGTCGTGACCGAGGTGCAACGACCAGCCATCACGTCTTGGTGGCTGATGTGGATCGCCTCGTCGTTTGTGCACCGGACGTAGGTCGATTCGATGGAGGCCCAGCCCGGCGACCTGACGGTTTGGGTGAAGGTCACGAACGGCTGGGCGCAGAGCCGAGCGACATTGGCAGGAGTGGCCGCCGGATCGCACTGGCCGTAGAACGACGCATGAGCGAGATCGGGGTTGATCGTGCTGTCGCCGTCGCCGATCACCATCGCAGACGCCAACGTGGTCGTCGCCGCCGGCAAGGTGTTGGCCAGGCCGATGACGCTTTCGCCGACATCCGGAACGAAGGCGGTCAGGTACACCAGGTGGGCGATGCGCGCTGGTTCCTTCGTCAGAGTCGAGGCCTCGGTGATCACGGCTCCGCCGTAGCTATGCCCGACCAACACGACCGGGCCGGTGATACCGTCGATCACCTTCGCAACGTGCTCGGCGTCGCCGTACAGGTCACCGAGTGGTTCGATCGATGCCCCATGGCCGGGAAGATCAACGGCGAGCGAGGCGATCCCGCGCGAGTCGAGTTCAGCCTGGAGCGCCGACCAACACCAAGCGCCGTGCCAGGCGCCGTGGACCAGGACCACCACCGGGCTCGGTGTGGACTGCGTGGTTGAACTGCTCACGTTGGCATCGTTGCACACCGGCCCCGTCTTACGGCTCAGTGAGCGCGGCTGCGAATCTGTACCACGGTGACCCGGTGGCGGGGTGCGACCGGTGCCCGCCGGTTCGTCGACAGCCAACTGCACGCGAATGCGAACATCGAGATTGAAATTACGACGACATGGCCGGGCAGACTCGCAACGGCAGTGAGGAGCCATGCCGAGATGGCCGCACCGATGGTCACGGTCAACATGGTGCGTCTCATACCTCTCATCCACCTCATACCTCTACAGACGTCTGAGCAGCCGATTTTGATCGGCCCTGAGCCAAGATGTCTCGAAACTGACATGATCGAAGCCGTGCCGTAACGTGAATCCGTGAACAGTTCGTCGAGCCAGCCCGATTCGATCTCTGATCCCCGTGATCCCCGTGATCCCCGTGATCCCCTTGATCCAATGGCCCTGTTTCGGTTGGATGGCCAGGTCGCGATCGTCACCGGCGCATCGTCAGGGTTGGGTGACCGGTTCGCACGGCTGCTTCATTCGGCGGGGGCTTCTGTCGTCGTTGCCGCCCGTCGGCACGACCGGTTGCAGGTGCTCGTGGAACAGCTTCCTGGATCCTTCGCCGTCGCCGCCGACCTGTCGCTGGCAGACGACCGGCAACGGCTCGTCGACGCGACGATCGACCGGTTCGGCAGTATTCACGTCCTCGTCAACAATGCCGGCATCAGTGGGAAGGTCGCGATCGAGGACGAGGGACTCGATCAGTTCCGGTACGCGATGGAACTGAACGTGACGGCGGTGTGGCACCTCTGCAAGCTTGCTTGCGCACCGATGATCGCCCAGGGTTACGGAAGCATCGTCAACATTGCATCGATGCTCGGTCACGTCGGCTCATCGCCGGTCAAGCAGGCGCATTACTGTGCGAGCAAGGGCGCGGTCCTCAATATGACCCGCGAACTCGCGTTGCAGTTTGCTCGCAAGGGGATCCATGTCAACGCGTTGTCCCCCGGTTGGTTCGAAACCGAGATGACGGCCGGGATGGAGAGCGATCCGGGTAGCCAGCGCTACATCGCCCAGAACTCTCCGATCCCGCGGATGGGTCGGGCCCACGAGCTTGACGGAGCATTCATGCTGCTCGCGAGCCGGGCCAGCACATTCATGACCGGTCATTCGCTGGTGGTTGATGGCGGTTGGACCGCGCGCTGAATGTGTCGAGTCGACCAGTCAGGCCAGCCCGCGATCAGATCGGGGGCGAGCGTTGGGCCCACGGCTGGGCCGCTTCCAACTGGCTCGCGATCCGGATCAGGACGTCCTCGCGCCCGTAACCGGCGACGAGTTGCACGCCGACCGGCAGCCCGTCGTCCGTCCAGTGCATCGGCAGGCTGATCGCCGGTTGTCCGGTGGTGTTGAACTGGGGCGTGAACGGAACGAATCGGCCAGCCCTGACGAGCGCCTCCATCGGGTTGTCAGGATTGTTGGCGATGGTGCCGATCGCGATCGGCACCTCGCCCAGGGTTGGCGTGAGCAGGAGGTCCCACCCGTCGCTCCACCATGCGTGCACAGCCCGGCGGAAGCGGACGACCGCAGCCAAGGCAAGGGCGTAGTCGACCGACGAGAAGCCGGCCGCAAAGTCGGCCTGGGCGCGATTCATTGGTTCGAACTCGTCGGCGGCCAGCGGACGACCGAGCAGATCCTCGAAGCGGCGAAGGGCGACGCCCATGTTGGTGCTCCACAGCGCCCCGAACTGCGATCCGAACGACGCATCACCCAGCGCTTCGGGCCACGCCTCCTCGACATGATGCCCGAGCGATTCGAGCAGCCGTCCGGTCGCCTTGGCAGCGATCGTGCACTCGGCGTCGGTGTGGCCGCCGAGCGGATGATGGTCGAGGATGCCTATCCGTAGCCGCCCCGGGTCCGCCCCCAGTTCGTCGAAGTAGGGCCGGCCCGGCGGCGGAGCGATGACGGTGTCGCCGACGCCTGGCCCACGTGTGGCGTCGAGCAGCGCAGCTGTGTCGCGGACGGTGCGGCTGACGCAGTGCTCGACCGACAGACCGCTCTCGTCGCGTGCGGGGCCGAGTGTGATCCGTCCCTGGCTCGGCTTGAGCCCGACGAGACCACAGCACGATGCCGGGATTCGGATCGACCCGCCGCCGTCGCTCGCGTGGGCGAAGGGAACCATGCCGGCGCTCACCGCTGCCGCGGCGCCACCGCTGGAGCCGCCAGGGGTGCGGTCGGTGTTCCACGGGTTGCGGGTGGGTCCCCACGCGAGCGGTTCCGTGACAGGGACGCTGCCCAATTCGGGGCTGTTCGTACGTCCGGCGATGACAAGGCCCGCTGCCCGATATCTCGCCACCAGCGTCGTATCTTCGTCAGACACGATGTGTGCGTTCTTGAGCGCGACGTTGCCGTTGCTGATCTGCTGCCCGGCGTAGTTGGCGTAGAGATCCTTGATCAAGAACGGCACACCCCGGAACGGGCCATTGGGGAGTTCGGCGCTCGCCGCCGTCTCGCGGGCGTGGTCGAACCAGCGGATGGTCACGGCGTTGATTGCGGGGTTGATCCGCTCGATCCGTTCGATCGCGGCTTCGAGTAGTTCCGGGGGCGATACCTCCCCGGAAGCGACCAGTGCGGCCTGGTCGGTTGCGTCCATCCAGCGGGTGTCATCGGCAAGTGAGCTCACGGTCTGCTGTGTAGCACGAAACCGGCTCATTCCGGAACCGCAGCGGTCGCTAGAGTCGAGCTACGTGGACACAACGGAGGCAGGACCGCAGGCCGACTCTGCGGAACCGCACATTCCGAGCGGGCGGGAAACCCTGGCAGATCGGGACATCCGCCGATTCCTGATCTCGAACGTCTGGATCGCGACAGGGGTGTCGCTGCAACTGGCGATTCTCGGCAAGGAAGTGTTCGACATCACCGGCCAGGCGAGCGACCTTGCCTGGCTCGGTCTCGCAGAGTTCGCTCCGGCGCCGTTCCTGGTGTTCGTGACCGGACCGGTTGCCGACCACTTCGACCGTCGCAAGGTGGCGGCGGTCGCGTTGACGGGTGAGTTCCTGTGCGTCGTGGCACTCGCGCTGTACTCGGCATCGGGCCCGTCGGCTGTCTGGCCGTTCTTCGTCGTCGCTGCTCTCTTCGGGGCATGCCGGTCGTTCAACGCCCCCGCGATCAGGGCGATGCCCCCGATGGTCGCGTTGGACAACGGTCTGCCCCGCGTGATCGCGGTGACCAACGCCGTCTCGTTCTCTTCGTTGATCGTCGGAGCAGCGATCTCGGGTGTCCTCTACATCATCTCTCCCTCGTTCGGGTACAGCGTTGCCGCTGCGATGATCCTGTTCGGAATGCTGACCTTGCTGACGGTCCGTTTCCGCCGTCAACCGAAGCCTCCTGATCCTGACGAGCGCCCGACGATGCGGTCCGCCGTAGAGGGGCTTCGCTTCATCCGGCGCACACCGATCCTGCTCAGCGTCATCTCGTTGGACCTGTTTGCGGTGCTGTTCGGCGGAGCGGTCGCCCTGCTGCCCGCCATCGCGGAGGACCGCCTCGGTGTCGGCGACGTCGCGTACGGTTGGTTGCGCGCGGCTCCGGGGATCGGGGCGGGTGTCATGGGTCTGCTGCTCGCGATTCGTCCGTTGCGTCGCCGTGTCGGCCCGAGCCTGCTGTTCGCCGTGGGAGTGTTCGGCGCAGGCACCGTCGTGCTCGGTTTCACGACGAACTTTGCCGTTGCGTTCGTCGCCCTGGTCGTGCTGTCGGGTGCCGACATGGTCAGCGTGTTCGTGCGGAGTTCGCTCGTTCCGTTGGTGACGCCCGACGAAAAGCGCGGTCGAGTGCTGGCCGTCGAGAACGTGTTCATCGGCGCATCGAACGAGTTGGGGGCGACGGCAGCGCGAAAGTGGTTCGGATCAGCGCGCTCAAAGGTTGTGCTGGACTGACCGACAGCCAGGTAGATGGCCTGTATGCCAGCCAGAAGACGTATTGACGATCGCCCCGGTTGAAACCGTCCGACGTCGGCGGGATCTTCGGG
>JANOEM010000034.1:0-3594 GCA_031413195.1 Actinomycetes bacterium | reverse complement strand
CGGCGGATCTCGATCGTGAAATCTTTGGCCGGGTTCGTGTTCCCGCCACGGCGCGACTGGGCGAGGACGTAGGCGTCTTTCGCTTCCTGTGTGCGGATCACGATCCGGCCTTCGACGACGGTGAACCCTGCCGACTTCGCTGCTGCCGGGTTGTCCGTCTCGGCGGACCAGCCGACGAGGGTGACCGTCCAGATGTCGCCCGAGCACATCGTCCCGGCCTTGAACCCGGCGTATGCGGGCAGCGCCTTGGTCGCTTCGATGACCTGGCCCCACTTAAAACCTGAGAAGGCGAGGCGGACCCGGTCCATCTGGGCGATGTCGATCGGGTTGTCCGGGGTGCCGGTCTTCGCGGTGGTGCCGGGGAGGGCGACGAAGTGGCCGACGAGTTCGTTCGCCGGGGTCGTCCCGTCGGCCTTGAACTTCGGCTTCTGCGTCGAGAAGTCGTTCTGTTGACGGATCACCCCGCCGCCGTATGCGCCGTGGAGGGTGTCGCCGCATTCGTTGAACTTGGCGAACGGGAACCCGGAGATCCCGCCGATGTCAGCTTGCTGAGCCATGTCTGTTTCTGCTTTCGTTGTGCCCGGTCTGGGCTTGGGTTTCAGGCCGCGTCTGCGGCGAGATTCGGGTCGGCGACGACGAGTTGCCCGGCGTCGCTCATGCCGTAGATCGGTTGCCCGGTCGCCAGTTGGGCGAACAGTGCCGCATCGGCGGCGTTCATCGAGCCGACCGCTGCGCCGACGGTGACTGTCGGGAGCAGCACGGTGTCGGTGTTGAGGGCGTGCGCTGCGAGGGCGCGGACGATCTCATCCATCTCCGGTTCCGCCGCTTCCATGCCGGGCAAAGTCCCTGTCATCCGTGCGGCGAGGGCGAGAAGTGCCCTGTAAATGTTGCTGCGGCGTGCCGTGTGGCAGGCTTGCGCCTGGAACCCGACGTCGGCGTCGCGCGCCTCACGGATCAGGCGTGACAGCCAGTCGAGTGCCGGACGGTCGAGCGCTTTGAACTGGGTTCGCATCAGTTCCCACATCGAGGCGTACGTGTCGGCCGAGAGGTCGTCGCCTTCGTCCGGGCGGCTCGAGCCGATCGGTGGACGGTTGGCGTCGGCCTGGTCGTCGATCGCTTGGCGTGCCTGTTGGGCCTTGCGCAGTTTCGAGGGTGCACCCTCGGACGGGCCAGGTGAGCGGGTCTGGTCGTCCGAGGGTGCGTCACCGGAAGGGGAAGTTCCGGTGAGGGTGGTGGCGGGAGACGTTGCCAGCGCATCTGACGCTTCGGGGGCATCGCTGCCGTCCGTGTCTCCCGCCACGATTGAGGGTGCCCGGCTGATCGCAATGTCGATGCCCGGTTGATCCTGTTTGCCTGCCGCGACACGGACCCCGTAGACGGAGGCCACGAACTCGGTCCCGGCATCGAGCAGTGGCGCGAGCTTGGCGGCGTCGACCTTGGCAACATGGCCGATCATGGCCTTGTCGCCGAGATGTGGGACGTGGACCTCGATCGCGTTCGCGTCGTGCACGTTCTTCGGGTTGCGGACCAACGTCACGGCCAGTTCGGTCCCGGCGGCGTGCGCTTTGGCGAGTGCTTTGATGTTGGCCGGATAGCCGTCGATGAAGGTGACGCCAACTACCGGGACGGTTCGGATAGAGGGTGCCACCGACGGCGAGGCAGCACCGTCGGTGGCGTCCGACCCGTCAGCGACAGCCGCTGCAGGGGCGGCGTCAGCGGACAGGGCCAGATCTTCGAGTTGGGCGACGGAGAACACGTCGGTCCGCTTTTCCCATGCCTTCGCATCGCAGACGATTTCGCCGGCGTGACGTCCGGCGTTCAGGTCGACGTAGACGAGTTCGCACGACGGTGCACCGTTGATCGCCCCGAGGATGTCGATGTGGGCGATCAGGGCGTGCGTCTGGTCGATCGGCCACGGCCAGACGCCTCGTGTCTCGGCGACCGTGTCGTACGGCAGGGACTGGGCGTAGGAGCAGACCTGGACCGAGTACCCGGACCAGTACATGATCACGCCGTTGCGGTCGGTGCGACGCTGACCAGTCTTCTTATCGAGCACCAGCACAGTCCCGGCAGGGATGGCGACGATCTCGCCATCCGGTTTCGTGAACCGCAGGTCCTTGCCGAGCCGGGCGATGTTGTCGAGCGTCCCGGCCAGATGCCAGGTGTCATCGACGCAGGACGCTTCGGTGACGAGGATCTCCAACTGGTTGCGGGCGAGCATGTCCCGCCACGACTGGACGATGGCGTGCTGTGCGTCGACCGGGATGCCGAGCAGTTCGCCCGCTTCGGCCCGGTCGATCCAGTTGCGGCCCTCGTCGTCATCTTCGAGGACAGCATGCCCGTGCGTGCCACGATCGGCGGCAAGCGACGTCTCGGCCGCATCTTTGGCGGCGACGACGATCCGGTCGGCCAACGTCTTGTAGTCGTCGGAGTCGACGTCGAGCAGGGTCAGCCGATGGCAGTCGGCGATGAGCGCCAGGTCGACGCCGATGCCGAGTGCGAGGCGTCGTTCGCCCCACTTCTGCAGGTTGTACGTGTTCTCGATCAGCTTCGAGAATCCGCTGGGCGAGCCGTAGGCGATCCGTTTCGGTTCGCCTTTGCGTGGCCCGGATTTGACGAGCGCCCCGCTCGGGTCGGAGACGTAGGGTGAGTCGCCGCTGCCGCCGCGCATGAATCCGCCGCGTCCTCGTTGGATGCCCGGTTCTTTGTCGCCGAACGGTGATGCTGCGGTGGCCATCAGCGCACCACCGCTGCGAGCCATGTAACCCCTGCGATGCCACCCTCCGGCCAGTACGGACAGAACTGGTACGATTCATGGCCGCAGAGGCACATACCACTGTCGTCGTCTCGTTCGCCGTGGTGGATGCTGATGTCGCCAATCCAGTCGACGATCGGCTCGGCGTGGTGGTCGCCTTCGTCCTGTAGGCGTTGTGCGGCTTCGGGTGTCATGCCGTCACCGTCCGTGCGATGTGTTCTTGGACGGCGGCGAGCAGCCGGGCAGCCGACATCGGTGCCTGATGGGCAGGGTTCGACCAGTGGGCGACCGCTTCGGCAGCATCAAAGTCGCGGCACCCGGCCTTGTATCGGCCGTTGTCGTGGCGGAGGGTGTACCCGCGTCCGTCTTGCGGGAGCAGTATGTCCGGGTCTGCGACGATCTCGCCGGCGACGACGGTGCACCAGATGTTGGCGGGGATGCCGTCGGTTTCGTCGGGGTAGGCGACGAGGATGCGTAGGCGTGTCCCGTCATAGTGGCCGAGGCAGATGACGCCACCGCTACCGGAGCGTGCCCAACTGTCGATCCCCGGCGCGAGGGCGGCTGCCCCGTAGCCCGTCGTGCTCGCGGCTGCCCCGTAGCCCGTCGTGCTCGCGGCTGCCCTGTCGCCCGTCGTGGTCGCGGCTGCCCCGTAGCCCGTCGTGGTCGCGGCTGCCCCGTAGCCCGTCGTGGTCGCGGCTGCCCGGTCGCCCGTCGTGGTCGCGGCTGCCCCGTAGCCCGACGTGGTCGCGGCTGCCCTGTTGCCCGTCGTGGTCGCGGCTGCCCCGTAGCCCGTCGTGGTCGCGGCTGCCCGGTCGCCCGTCGTGGTCGCGGCTGCCCAG
>JANOEM010000033.1:0-2229 GCA_031413195.1 Actinomycetes bacterium | reverse complement strand
CCGATCATCGACGAAGTGCGCACATGGGAGGGCCATACCCAGAACGCATTGCAGGCGATGCTCGACAACATCGCTCGGCTACGGGACCAGGGAGTCTTCTTGAGTCTTCCGTAGAGCATTGCCGGACCCGGGCGGACAACGCCGCCGGAAGATTTCTCGACCGCACCCATGATGGCGTAGCCGTGACGATCGCCGGCGGTGAGGGCCACCAGCACGTGGAACTGCGCCTGGGGAAGCGGGAGAAACGAATGAGGGTCAGGTGTAGATCCGGAGTTGCTCACAGATCCATTATCTATCACCGATCACTATATCGTCAAGCGATAGATATGACTGGATAGTGTCAGGGACAGGCGGCGAAGAACCAGTGGCGGATCGTCGCTGTCCCTAGCTGCCGGTTCATGGACACCTGAAGTGTCCGGTTGAGGACCGTCAGATGAGACGGCTCGCATCGCTTCCCTCATTGGGCTGACAGATGGATGTTCCGTCCGGCGGGCGTTCCCCTATCGGACACGAGGCGGCCCGTGATGATGGGCGCCCTGCCTGGACCGCGGTACAGCGTGACCGGTGGTTTCGCAGTGATTCTGCGTGGCGAAGTGAAGAATCGGTTCGAGGAGGTGGAGCCAGCTACGACCAGTCGACGTCGAGATCGATTTCGAGTGCAACCAGCTCAACAGCGCCGTCAGGCGCTAGCTGACCGACGACAGAGAATCCGCGTAGAAGCACTCCGGTAGCGATCATCACGCGATAGTCAGACCGGCCCGGGATCAACTCAGGTAAATCGTAGAATCCGATCGCGAATCGTTCGACGATAACGAGCAGTTCGAACACTTGGAAGTCGTTCGTCGATGGCTCCCCGTGAGGCCCCCGTTCTGCCGGGAGCTGTCGATCGAGATCTGCGAAGAACTCGAGCGTTGCGCGAACCTCGAGCCGATCGTTATTCAACTCGACGAGGTCGAATCAGACTCGGCAATCATCTGCTCGACCCGCCGACGTGTGCGGGCAACCAGTTCCGGCGGCGCCTTGTCGAGATCGGTCACGATGCTTGCATCGAACGCTGCTTGGCGTTGCGCCGGCGTCATCTTCTCCAGCTCCGCTGCCGTGATGACTCTCGACCCCATTGCCCAAGAATAGCGCCCAACGACCGCGTCGTGAGTTGCACCACGTCGTCGGGCGTCGCGAACGTCCGGTTGAGGACCGCCAGATGAGACGTGAATGGCGACCGCTCGGGGTCTGACGCAAGCGCCGTGAACCGTCCGCACGCCATCCCCCTATCGGACGCGTTGGTCGCAATGGGCCGTGCCCGGAACGGCGGACGAACTGGTCAATCGATCGATCCGCGCTCGACGATCCACTGGGTTGGTTGTCCGGTGACGGCTGCGATGTGGTCGAAGTCTGTGTCGTAGTGCAGGACCGTGAGCGAGGTGGCCTCGGCGACTGCGGCGATGAGGAGATCGGGGACCTTGCGTCCCTTGAGTCCGTCGGCGGCGAGGTCGCGTTGGACCTGTTGCGCCCGATCGAAGTGATGTGCTTCGACATCGATTCGCCGGAATGCTCCGAGTGCTACGGCGAGGCGATCCCATTCGTCCGCGTTGCGCGCCGAGAAGCCGATCTCGAGGTCGGTCATGGACGTGCGTGCGAGTCCGGCTGCGTCGAGTTCTTCGATTCGCTGGCGAACAGATGGGGCGCGGAGTCTGGTCAGAACGCTCGTGTCGAGGAGGAACATCAGCGCCAGGCCGCGGAGCGGTCGTCGAGATCGGCGTCGCCGAGCACGGACAGCGCGCTTGCGAGCTCGGCGCTACGTTGGCGAGCGGCGTTGCGCAGTGCCTCGTTGACGGTGTCTTTGATGGTGCGGGTTCCGAGTTGCGCGCGTGCAGCGTCGAGCGCTTCGTCATCGACGTCGATCAGTCGTTTGGTCACGCCATGAGTATATACTGAGGTCTTGTCAAGATATACGGCATCCTGAAGCGCTTTGGGTGCGGCATCCTCGAGCATGTGCGTGTCGTGGTTCGCCCCGGCGGCTGCTGCTCCGTCGGTTCATACGCGTAAAGCCGCACGGTCGGTCATCCCGGTTGAACCACATGGACGGAGGATCCGGTCGCGTCGACGCTGCTGGTTCACTGCCGGGATGGAGATCACGATCTATGGGGTGTGCGCGGTTTCGTTCATGATGGTGATGTACGCGCTCGAAGACCGCGGACGCGGCTTCATTCTCGGGTTCGCGCTGGGGTG
>JANOEM010000032.1:0-5338 GCA_031413195.1 Actinomycetes bacterium | reverse complement strand
TGTTTCTAATCCTGTATCTACTAGTGTAACTTTAAACGATTCTGAATTTGTAAAATGAACATTGGGCTTCAAGCCGTTCGATGCCGACAATCATTACTACGAGGCAACCGACGCCTTCACCCGTCACATCGACCCCAAGATGGCGCAGCGGTGCATGCAGTGGGTGGAACTCGGCGGCAAGCAGCGCCTTCTCGTCGGCGGCAAGGTGAACAAGTTCATCCCAAACCCGACCTTCGACCCCGTCTCCAAGCCGGGCGCGCTCGACGCGTACTTCAGGGGCAAGGTCCCCGGTGGAGATCTGCGCGCAATGTTCGGAGAACTCGACCCGATTCCGCCCGAGTATCGCGATCGCGACGCGCGTCTGGCACTGATGCGCGACCAGGGTCTCGATGCCGCGTTCTTCTTCCCGACACTCGGCGTCGGCATGGAGGAATCCCTCCGCAACGACATCCCCGCGCTGCTGGCAGCGTTCACCGCTTTCAACCGTTGGCTCGACGAGGATTGGGGTTTCGACTACAAGAGCTCGATCTACGCTGCGCCCTACATCTCGCTCGCCGACCCCGATTGGGCCCTCGCCGAACTCGAGTGGGCGATCACCCGCGACGTTCGGGTTGTAGTCATGCGCACCGCACCGGCATTGGCACCGCGCGGGTTGACCCGCTCCCCCGGAGACGCCGTGTTCGATCCGTTCTGGGCGAGGGCCGCTGAGGCCGGTGTCGTCGTTGCGTTCCACTCCGGTGACGCCGGCTACGGCAAGTACATCGATGACTGGGAACCCAACGGTGACTTCCAAGCGTTCCAGTTCTCGGCACTTCGAACGATGACCAGTGATCGCGCTCCGTACGACATGTTCGCGGTGCTCGTCTGTCACGGGGTGTTCTCGCGTCATCCGCAGCTGCGGTGCGCCAGCATCGAGGCAGGCAGCGAGTGGGTGCAGCCGTTGTTGAAGAAGTTCAAGAAGGCCTACGCGCAGAGTCCGGGCATGTTCAAAGCTGATCCTGTGCAACAGTTCCGGGACCAGGTCTGGGTTGCCCCGTTCTACGAGGACGACATTCGCGGGCTCGCAAACGCGATCGGATCCGATCGGGTGTTGTTCGGCAGTGACTTCCCGCACGCCGAAGGTCTCGCGATCCCGAAGCGGTTCGTCGACGATCTGCACGGGTTCAACGAGGCCGAAGTCGAACAGATCATGCGCACCAACGCGTTCGATCTGATCGGTGCATCGTCGTGACGATGCCCGAACTCGGCCCGAGTGGCATCGGCGTGATCGAGACGATGATGGGTTTCCCCGATCCCGATCCTCGCCGACTGTACGAGTTCTTCCGCCCGAACATCAAAGATGTCGAGAGCAAAGCAACCATGTTCCCGGTCGAGTACCTGTTCAAGGGCAACGTCCCCGACGCGATGCCGGAATCGCTGGATCCGCTCGAAGTTGCGATCAACACGATGGACCACTTCGGGATCGAACGATCGATGATCGGCATCGAGGGTGACATCGGCAGGCGTGCGATGCGCGAGTTCCCCCACCGTTTCATCGCATCGGTGTCGGCCGACCCGAACAACGGCGTCGACGAGGTCCGCAAGATCCGGCGGATGCACGAAGAGTTCCAGATCCGCTCCGTCGGCGGTTTCGCTGCAGGGTGCCACCCGCAGGTCCCGCTCGATCACGCTCGCTGGTACCCGATCTACTCCGTCTGCGCGGAACTCGGCATCCCGATCTTCACCTGTGCTGGTATCCCCGGGCCGCGGCTGCCGAGCATGTGCCAAAAGGTCGAACTGCTCGACATCGTCTGCTACGACTTCCCCGAACTGAAGATCGTCACTCGCCACGGCTGCGAACCATGGACCGAACTCGCGGTCAAGCTGATGCTCAAGTGGCCGAACCTGTACTACAGCACCAGCGCGTTCGCTCCACAGCACTACAACCAGCGCATTATCGACTACGCAAACTCCCGCGGTTCCGACAAGATCATCTATGCCGGTTACTGGCCGATGGGCTTGTCCTACGAGCGGATCATGGGCGACATGCCCAAGGTTCCGTTCAAGGATCACGTCTGGCCGAAGTTCCTGCGCGAGAACGCGCTCACGGTCCTCGGGCTGAGCTGACTGGAACTCGAAGTCGTGCGGGCCTATGGTTCGACTCGGGTGGAGCGGACCTGGCAGACCAAGGACTTCACCACTATGCACAGACTTCGAAACAGAATTGCCGTGATCGGCGCAGCAACACTGTCGCTTGCTGCCCTCACCGGTTGCATCGGATCCGCTGGCAGCTCATCCACATCGGACACGTTGGCCCCGTTGATCCCGACCAACGTCGTGCCCGTTTCCCCGGTGACCAGCGCGTCGGGCGTTGCAGCGCTGACGAACCCGACGGATGCATCGCCAGCGGCGACGGCTGGCCAGACCTCTCCTTCCGATCCATCCGGCACGGAGCTCGCGACGAACTCGTCCGGCGCCTCGTCGTACACCGTCGTTGCAAATGACACGGTCTTCCGGATCGCCAAGTCATACGGGGTAGTCCCCCAAGCCCTCGCGGACTTCAACGAATGGACCGAAGGAATCGATCACCCGATCTTTCCCGGCGACGTGATCAAGATCCCCGGCGGAGGCTCGCAGCAGACTCCGGTGGCCACGACATCAGCAACAGCGACAGTCACCCCGTCGACACAGCCGTCCGCTACGACTGACCAACCGGCAACGTCGACGGCTGGGGAACCCGGTCCGACGTACGTGATCGTTGCCGGCGACTTTCTCGCCGCGATTGCCGCACGGTTCGGCACGTCGGTCCAGGCGATCATCGATGCCAACGGATGGACCGACGGAGTCGATCACCTCATCATTCCCGGACAGTCGATCACGTTGCCGAGGGGCGACTGAAATCGGCTACTGGACACTCCAGGAGTTGACGGCGTATGCGCCGTTCTTGTTGACCTGGACGATTGCATCCGAAGTCACCTTCGGGTTCCCGTTTGTTGTTTCCGTCTTGATCCGCAACACGAGTTGCACGACGACTTCAAACACTCCCATGCTGAATGTGGCCGGGTTGTCGCCGGGAATCTCGACCGATCGTGCCAGAACGCCGCCACGGAAGTCGACGCTCTTGTTCGTTCCGAGTCCTGCATCGATCGAGAGCCGGAACCGCCCCTGGGCAACGGACACGTAGCCAGGTACGTCGATCGTGACAGGGGTTGCTGCAGTCAGCGCGATGTCGATGATCGGATCTGAGTCAGCCGGCGGGGGAAACAACAGCGGATCGAGCGGGATCAGCGTCGATGGCCGGTAACTGTTGGTGTTGGCCGGGAGAAACGTTCCGTCGGAGCCAGGGGCGAGCGACATCGGGACCGAGATGACTCCCGGTCGGGCGAGGTCGACCAGGGTCGCGGCGACATCGTTTCCCGGGAGTTCTCCGTTGACGGAGATGATGTTGACGCTGGCCGATGGCAAGTTGTTGACGTCGTCGGTGTTCACGTAACGCTGGTTGAAGACGATCCTGATGGCACTGCCCGCCTGGCTGTTGTTGATCGCCAAGCGGCCTTGCATGCCGAACACGAACGTGGCGCCGAGCCCGGTGATGTTGTGCGTCGACGGAACGTTCTCGGCATAGAAGACGGCTTCCTGGTCGGTCGTGCACCCGTCGGTCGATCCTCCGCCGACAACGACGTTGGCGTCGCCGGTGATCGTGACCGCATCCTCGAAGTAGTAGATCCCTGACGTGAAGTAGACCGGTTTCGGGCCGGCGATGGTCATTGGTTGCGAGTACGTGCCCGGGAAGTAGACCAGGCAGTCGCCGAACTCGACCGGCATGTTGTACGGCGTCGGCGAGCGAGGGCTGAGCGCGTGCGACGGCAGGTTCGGCATCCAGATCGTGTTCTGGGTCCGGGTGAGGCTGGTGTCGTTGGTCCGCCAGTACACCTCGTCGACATTGCCTGAGAGCGGATAGATGTTGCCCAGCGACGCAAAGTAGGCAGGAAGTACGGTGCCGGCCTGGATCGCTGCCACACCGTAGGGACGCTTGGTGTCGTCCTCGGCCACGTTCTGGCGCATCAGGTAGCACTTCGTGCTCACCGGAATGTTGAACTGCGGGCTCGCCAACTGCAGACCCGCATTCGGCCCCGTCCCCGCGCACGACTTGTACAGCTCGACCGGATCGGACAGTGCGACCCTCAGGCCACCCTTGGCTGCCTCGATCCGCTGGGCCTTCTCATCGACCAGTCGACTGGCCCGCGTGACGGCAATGGCGTAGTTCAGCATTGGCAGGACGATGAGCGTCGACACCAGGATCAGGACGAGCACGAGAACGAGCGCTGCGCCCTCGTCTCGGTCGTTGCCGGCGCGCTCGGAGTCGGCCGAGCTGGTCTGTGGATTCACAACGCTCATCTCAGCGACACGGTTTGGGTACAAGAGACCGCCTCGTTCGGCCCGACCGGCACTTGGATACCGCTCCAATCAGAATCGGGCAGGTCGACCAGCACGGGGGTGATGGTGGTGATGCCGGCTCGACACCGCCACGTACCCGGGTTGTAGAGAGCGACATCGCTCAGGTTCACGGGTTGGACTTCGATGGTACGAATCCTTCCGCCCTTGTTGGAGACGACGAATGTTCCGCTCGTGAACTGCTTCGTCGTCTTGACGACTGTCATGTCCGAGGTCAAAGGCGTACCGTCGTAATCCCAGATCGCCGACTTCTGATACGTGAAGGGATCAGGGGCCGGGGTTCCGCTCGAGAACTTGGTTTGCAGGGTCAGGGTTCCGCCGCACTCCTCGAGTGCAATTCGCTGAAGTGCTCCGCTGAGGTCGTTCCAGTTCGGCAGGACGAACAGGTTCACCTGGGACAGGTCGACACTCTCGGCGGACAGGTCGACGTAGTTGCCCGCCCCGTCCTTCGGAGGCTCGATCGCTCCGTTCACCGAGCCGGAGACGATCTCGCCGATCAATGACCAACTCTTGCGGGGCGTGGAGATCGGGTCCCAGTCCGTGAACGGCTCAGTTGCGACCTTTGTCCGAACCCAACCGTTCCCCGATGGATACCCGGTGCCATCGCTGGCTTCGCTGTAGGAACCGGAGTTCGAGTAGTTGATCGTCTCGCTCCAGCCATCCGTGTAGTCAGAGCGGGCCAGGGAGGCGTTGTTCTGGCTGGCGTACAGCGCTGAGTTTGTCCCAGAACTGGCCAGGGTCGACCACGATATTGCGCCTTCCTTGATCGGCTTGCTGTTCATGCTGGACAGCACATCCCTCGAGAACAAGAAAGGTACCGTGAAGCTGACTCGCCGGCTGGAGCTCGGTGATGTCGACTGGCTTGCCGTCGGGTCGAGTTCCCAGTAGGCGAGGCTGTCGGAGC